>JAQTLJ010000122.1 GCA_028714935.1 Candidatus Margulisiibacteriota bacterium
TTGTGCCGACCATGGGCTGCCTGCACGAAGGACACTTGTCATTAGTTGCCGCCGCTAAGGCCAAAGCCGACGTTGTTGTGGTCAGCATCTTTGTTAATCCGCTCCAGTTTGGGCCGAGCGAAGACCTCGCCCGCTATCCCAGAAGTTTAAAAAAGGACGAGCAGCTTCTCAAGGACTTTGACGTGGACGCGTTATTCCTGCCGGCTGCCGATACAATGTACTGCCCGGGCTTTAAAACCTATGTTGAAGTCGATAGTCTTTCTAAAAAATTATGCGGCCGGACCCGCCCGGCCCACTTCCGCGGAGTAAGCACCATAGTCGCCAAACTGTTTAACATCGTCGCCCCGGACTACGCTTTCTTCGGAGAGAAGGATTTTCAGCAACAGGTCATTATCAAACGAATGGTCAAGGACCTGAATTTTCCGGTCGAGGTCATCAGCCTGCCGACAGTGCGCGAGTACGACGGGTTGGCCATGAGCTCAAGAAACAAATATCTGACGCCGAAAGAGAGGAAGCAGGCGGTCGTGCTTTACAAGTCTCTCCTGCTTGCTAAAGAAGAAATTGAAAAGGGCGAAAGGAATATCCACAAGATCACTTTGCGGCTGCGCTCTGTGATTGGGAGCGTGCCGAACATCCGGCTCGACTATGCGGCGATCGTCGACCCCGAAACGCTGGAAGAGGTCAAAGCGATCAAGGGCCGCGTCCTGATCGCCCTGGCCGGACAGATCGGCAAAGCCCGCCTGATCGATAATCTGGTTGTTGAGGCAAAATGAGGCCCGCCGGTTTTACGTTAATTGAAGTTCTGGTCGTCTTAAGCCTTATTGCCGTTTTACTTGTCCTTTCCATCCCTGCGTTCACCATCTTTTCCCAGCGCCTGGCGCTGAACGCTTCCGCCCGCGCCCTCGCTTCGGACCTCAGGGTTTTGCAGAGCCGGGCGATCGAACAACATCGGACTTTAACCTTAAATACAATCAGTTTTTCGCCTTCCGGTTATCCTCCGCCCGGCGGTTCCGGGACCGTAGTCCTGAAGAACCGGATGGGGCAAATGAAAAAGGTGGTGGTCTCTTCTGCTGGCAGGGTGCGCATCGAATAAGAAAGGCTTCACGCTTATTGAGCTGCTGGTGGCGGCTTTCCTCCTGGTAACGGCTGTGGCCGCCTTCAATGTCTTGCTTAAAACCGGCGCCGCTGCAGTTGGATCAGCCGCTGACCTGGCACAAGCGACCGGCGCGCTACAAACAAAAATGGAAGAATTGCGCGCGCTCCCCTTTGACCAGCTCCTGGCGCTTAACGGCTCCACTTTTGCCCAGGGGAAAGGGAAGGTCAAAGTCTTCGCTCCCCTGCCCGACCTCTTAACCATCCAGGCAGAGCTTGCCTGGGCCGGAAACAAAACAGCGCTCAAGCTTGTCTCTTTAAGGAGCAAATACTGATCATGAAAAAGGCGGGTTTCACACTGGTCGAACTGATGATCTCTATGACCATCCTGGCGCTGCTCCTAGGCAGTTTCTATTATGTGCTGGGCGCTGAATTGAAAATTTGGGAACGGATAATCGGCAGAAGCGAAGAGGCGCAGATCGCTAGCGCGGTCGCCTTAAGGATCATTGATGACGCAAGAAGCGCCCAAGAGATCCTCCCCGCTTCGAGCAGCGCCACGCTCAGTTTAAAAATTGGGAATGAAACGATCGAATATCAGCTGACCGGCAACAAGGTGCGCCGGAAAAAAGGCGGTTATTCGGCCTATTTAACCGATGATGGCGAAATAACTGAACTAACCTTTTCCTACCCTGCCGGCAAGATCGTCAGGATCAAGGTTGACGACCTGGCCGCCTCGGTCTTTTTGAGGAACTGACATGAAAAAAGGGTCGGCCCTTCTGCTGGCGGTCTTGATCATCGCGCTGTTCCTGGGCCTGGCTTCCCTTTTCACTAAAATGGTCTATAATAACTATGCCGGCGCCAATGCCGCGCTGGTAAGGGAACAGGCGTTCTGGCTGGCTGAGGCAGGCCTGGAGCAAGGGAAAACCGAACTTGCCCATAATCCGAACTGGTACACCGACCTGCCCCATTATCCGGAAGATAATGTGCCGTGGCTGGCCAATTGCGCTGTTGGCCAAACCGCGCCGCTGGGCGACGGTTCTTTTAAGGTCGTCAGGGAAAACGGTAAGAACTGGCTTTACTCGATCGGCTGCAAAGGTAAGGGGCTGGTGGTTTTGAAGCTCACCTTCTCTAACCCGCCCTGGCAAAATATAGAATGGAAAGAACTATAAAGGAGCATAAAATGGTTAATTATCTTATCGTCATAACTTCCATCCTGCTCGCGGTCGCCGGTCAGCTCTTGATGAAAAAGGGGATGCTGGCTTTTGGCGCCTTCCCGGTCAGCCAGCTCCTCACCAAGGTCATCCCCATGTTCCTTAATCCCTGGGTCTTCATCGGTTTCGTCTGTTTTGGGTTAAGCTCGATCTTCTGGCTGGTCGTTCTCTCCCGGCTGGAATTAAGCCTGGTCTATCCGATGGTCAGCGTGGCTTACGTGCTGGTGGCGCTGGTTTCCTGGCTGGTCTTCAAGGAAAATGTGACCCTGGTCCGCTGGCTGGGGGTACTGGTCATCATGGTCGGAGTATTTCTGATCTCGAGAAGCTAAGCCCCGAGCGAGGAGCGCAGCGACGAGTCGAGGGGTTAGTCTTTTTTATAATACTTGGTGAAGTCTTCCGGCTTCATGTTCTGGATAAAATCCTTGAACTTCTTGGTCTCTTCCTCGTCCTTCTCGGCGTTGACCAATTTTGCCTGCATCATGACGACTTCCGAAACAAAGATCGGGGCATGCGTGCGCACCGCTAAAGCGATCGCATCCGAAGGGCGGGCGTCCAATTTGAACATTTTCTTGTCTTTTTCAATGTCGATCGTAGCGTAAAAAGTCCCTTCCTTGACGTCATTAATGACTACCCGCTGCATGCTGGCGCCCAGTTTTTTGATCAGCTCGACCAGCAGGTCATGGGTCATTGGGCGCGGGGGCTTAACGTTCTGCAGCTCCATGGCGATCGCTGCCGCCTCGAAGATCCCGATCCAGATGGGCAAGAAATTCAGCTCTTCCTGGTCACGCAGTAAAACTAAAGGTGATAAATTTCGCGGATCAAACCCCAGACCCCCGACCTGCATCTCGATCATGCGCTTTTTACCGCCTCGATGATCTTATTAAAATCGGCCGGATGGTTAACCGCCAGGTCCGCCAGAGCTCGGCGGTCAAGCATGATCTTGGCTTTCTTCAAGCCGGCGATGAACCGGCTGTAGCTCATACCGAGCTGCCTAACCGCAGCGTTGATGCGGGCGATCCAGAGGCGCCGCATCGCCCCTTTCTTCTGCCGGCGGTGCCGCGTGGCATGGGTGCGCGACTTCAAGATCGCCTGGTGCCGGCGCCGCTGCTGCGTGCGCAGGCCGCCGCGGAAACCTTTGGCTTCCCTTCTCAGTTTCTTTCTTTTCCTTCTGGCGACAAATCCTCTTTTTACTCTGACCATCTCTTATCCTCCTGGCATCATTGCCCTGACCCGGGCGGCGTCGGTCGGCGAAACTTCGACCCCCTGCCGGAGCTTCCGCCTCTTGCCGGGCGACTTGCATTCGAGCAGATGCCGCATCTTGGCATGCCGGCGGAAGATCTTCCCCGATTTGCTGATCCTGAATCTTTTGGCCGCTGCTCTTCTGGTTTTAATTTTGGGCATAACTTTCTCCTACTTTGTCGGGGAAACGATGACGATAAAATTCTTGCCGAACCTTTTGGGCGGCGATTCCGGCTTGCCGAGATCGGCCAGCGCTTCGACCATCCGCCCCATAACCTTCATCCCCAGGTCAACATGCGCCATTTCTCTTCCCCGAAAAAACATCGAAACCTTGACTTTATCCCTTGCTTCCAGGCATTCCCTGGCTTTTTTTACCCGGACATCAAAATCGTGCTGGGCGATCTTGGTGGAAAGCTTGACCTCTTTCA
>JAQTLJ010000123.1:0-1870 GCA_028714935.1 Candidatus Margulisiibacteriota bacterium
TAATGAAGAGCCGGCCTTTGCCGTTAATACCTACGGCGTCAAATATCTGGCCGAAGCCTGCCGGGAAACCGGATCAGTTTTGGCCCACCTTTCGACCGATTATGTGTTTAACGGAGAGAAAAGGAGCCCGTATGTCGAGTCGGACAGCCCCGATCCGCAGTCTGTTTACGCAATTTCCAAGCTGGCGGGAGAGCAGTGCGTAAAATATATTTTGGACAAGCATTTTATTATCCGTTCCTCAGGGCTGTATGGCGTTGCCGGATGTTTGGGGAAGGGGGGAGTGAACTTTGTGGAAAATATGCTGAAGCGGGCGGCCGCCCAGCCGGAGTTAAAAGTGGTGACCGATGAAATTTTGGCCCCGACCTATACCTACGATTTGGCCGGCAAGATCAATGAGCTGATCAGGACGAAGCATTACGGCCTTTATCATATTGTTAACCATGGAGAATGCTCTTGGTATGATTTTACCTGTAAAATATTCGAGCTTCTTGGCCGTAAAGTTGTTATTCATAAAACCACCTCCAAGGAATTCAAAACCAGGGCAAAAAGGCCTCAACATTCCGTTTTAAAAAATGCCGGTCTGGATAAACTCGGCCTGGATAATATGCGCCCCTGGCAGGAGGCGCTCAAAGCCTATCTTATTGAGAAAGGTCATTTAAATAAATAGCACGAGCACCCTCTCCCTCTGGGAGAGGGTGAGAGGCTATCGCGCCAGCGGGTGAGGGCGTGATTATCTAGAAATGTAAGAAAGGAGCAAGTGCATGAAAAAAGCGTTGATCACCGGGATAACAGGTCAGGATGGATCGTACCTGGCTGAGTTTCTGTTAAGCAAGGGGTATGAGGTTCACGGCATTGTCCGGCGGGTCGCTTTTGAGGATATTGAGCACCGGATGTGGCGGATAAGGCATCTCTTGAAAAAACTGGTACTGCATCCGGCGTCGCTGGAAAGCTACGCCAGCATCTTCAAGGTTTTAGAAAGAGTCAAGCCGGACGAGTGCTACCATCTGTCCGCACAGAGTTTTGTGAGCTATTCGTTTGAAGACGAGTTCACCACCATTAACACCAATATCAACGGCACTCATTACATCTTATCTTCAATCAAGGAGGCGACGCCAGCCTGCCGCTGCTATTTCGCCGGGTCAAGCGAAATGTTCGGGTTGTCGGAGGAATCGCCGCAGAGCGAGACAACGCCTTTTCACCCGCGTTCCCCGTATGGGATCTCCAAGGTTGCGGGCTATTATCTAACAATGAATTATCGCGAAGCTTATAACCTTCATGCCTCCAGCGGCATCTTGTTCAACCATGAATCGCCGCGCCGGGGATTTGAGTTTGTGACCAGAAAAATATCGGCGACAGCGGCCAAGATCAAGTTGGGACTGGAAAAGGAATTGAAGCTTGGGAACCTGGATGCCAAGCGGGATTGGGGGTTTGCGGGCGACTACGTAGTGGCAATGTGGCTGATGCTGCAGCAGGAAAAGCCGGGTGACTATGTCGCGGCGACCGGCGAAACGCACACAGTCAGGGAGTTTGTCGAGCAGGCTTTTAAGCATGTCGGCCTTGACTGGCAAAAATATGTCTCGGTCGATGAAACCTTGAAGCGCCCGTCGGAAGTCTATGCTTTGAAAGGCGATTACAGCAAAGCGAAGCGGGTTTTGGGTTGGGAACCTAAGGTTAGATTCAATGAGTTGGTCAAGATGATGGTGGATTCGGACCTGGAAATAATGAGATCAAGGTCCGGCTCCTGAGCGACATGAAAGTTGCCATTGTTCACGATTATCTTAATCAATTTGGCGGGGCGGAAAGGGTAGTGACCGCCCTGCACGAAGTGTTCCCGGAAGCCCCGATCTACACGTCCATATATGACGCCAAG
>JAQTLJ010000123.1:1880-3916 GCA_028714935.1 Candidatus Margulisiibacteriota bacterium
CAAGAGAATGCCGGCGGTCTTCCGCCAGATGGACATACGCGTCTCTTTTATGCAAAGGCTGCCGTTTGTCTTTAAACTGTTCAAATTCTATTTATTGCTATATCCGCTGGCCTTCGAAAGTTTTGACTTGAGCGGTTATGACATTATCCTTTCCTCAAGTTCGGCCTGGGCTAAAGGCGTAAAAAAAGGGCAGGGCCAGACCCACGTCTGCTACTGCTATACCCCGATGCGGTTCGTCTGGCGCTATGACGATTATGTCAGGCAGGAGTCTTTCCCGGACTGGCTTAAGGCCCTGCTGCCGCTGGTCATTGCGCCGCTCAAAAAATGGGATCTGCAGACAGTTGCCGGCGTGGACGATTATATCGCGATCTCTTCGTTCATTGCCGAGAGGATCAAAGAGACGTACGGCAGGGAATCTGTTATAATCTATCCGCCGGTAGAAAGTGATCTGTTCAAGCCATCAAAGCTCGATCGGGATTACTTTTTAGTCATCTCTCGACTCAACGCCTATAAAAGAATCGATCTGGCCGTTGAGGCTTGCACTAAATTGGACCTGCCGCTCAAGATCATTGGCGACGGGCCGGCCCGGCGGAATCTGATGATGCAGGCGGGCCGCAGCGTAGAGTTTCTTGGCCGGCAGCCGGACAGCGAAGTTGTCAGGTATTTGGCGGAGTGCCGGGCGTTGGTTTTTCCGGGCGAAGAGGATTTTGGCATTGTTCCCCTGGAAGCCATGTCCTGCGGCCGGCCGGTGATCGCCTATCGGGCCGGCGGGGCGAAGGAAACGGTAATTGAGGGTGAAACCGGGGTTTTCTTTGAGGACCAAACCGCCGATTCGCTGATCGCGGCGCTCAAGCGGTTCCAGTTCACCTCGTTCAATAAGGACAGGATACGCCTGCAAGCCAGAAGGTTTGATAAGGAGATATTCAAGCAACTGATCAAGACTTATCTTGAGGAAAAATATGAGGGGAGAATGAGATGAAAAAAGCCAGGGGAGAAATAAAAAAAACAGAACGGGCGCGGCAATTCAATTTTTCTTTCGACTTTGTGGTCGAGGTCCTGTTCCTTATTATTATCTTCTATATCGCGACCGTTTTTGACCGGCGGCTCGGCATAGTATTTTCCGGAACGAAGGTCGCCTGGCTGAGGGCGCTGGTCGCGGTGATCCTGGGTGTCTGGGCGATCAAGATAATTGTCAAGCGCGAACATCGGTTTGTCAGGACCCCGTTGGATTGGCCGGTTGTGACGTTCTTGTTTTGCACCACGATCGCCACCTTGACTTCGGTCCATGTTTATACCAGCTTGGTCGGTTTTTACGGCCGCTTCGAAGGGTTGACTACCTGGTATCTTTTCGGCCTGATGTTTTTTACTGTTACCAATTACATTAAAACCGAGGAGCAGCTGAAGCGGATCATTATTGCCGTCGTTTCCTCATCGACCATGATGGCCGTTTATTCCGTTATCCAGCGGCTGGGGACCGACCCGTATATGTGGGGTGGGGTGCCGACCAAGGACCGGGTGATCGGCTTGATCGGTCAGCCGAATTTTTTGGCGGCTTATATCCTGATGGCGTTTTTTATGATCTTGCCGTTGTATATGATGGAAAAAAAGTGGACGGTCAAAGAGATTGACTGGTACGAACAGATATTTCCGGTCGGCTATTTTCTGCTGGTCCAAACGCTCTTTTTGGTCATGATCTATAATTTAGAGGCATATAATATTGTGCTCTGGTATTCCGGTTTTACGATCATAACTGCTTCAGCTATTTTATTCGCTTTCTTTTATGACCGGCTGCACCCTGTGATCCTGGACGTGATTCTCGGTTTAAGCCTGGTGATGAATTATGTCTGCATACTTTTTACCCAAAGCCGCGGCGGTTATATGGGCTTGTTTACCGGCATTGTGTTATTTGCCGTCGTTGCGGGCCGGCGCTGGATACTGTCGGGCTGGCAGAAGCTTTTGATCTTAACTTTTCTGATCCTGCTGATCTCCGGCGTTATCATGTCCCAGCCGGGCTATTCACCCTTCGAGAGATTTAC
>JAQTLJ010000124.1 GCA_028714935.1 Candidatus Margulisiibacteriota bacterium
AGAGTTTGATATACTTTTGGACTTCTCCTATCCCTGAGCAGGCTTTAATATTAGGATTGATCTTGAAACCCAGCCTTTTTGCGTATTCCAGCCGTTCCAGATGGGTTGTTAAGTCATGATCGATCTCAACAAAGTAAATGAAGATATCGAGCGGGCGGCCGGCGGTGATCTTCGGATCAAGCTGGCGGAGGGAGCCGGCAGCAGCATTCCTCGGGTTGGCGAACTTAGCTTCGCCGGCTTCAACTCGTTCTTCATTCAGTTTGATAAAGTCGTCATAAGGCAAATAGACTTCCCCTCTGACTTCGATGTCGACCGCTTCCCTTAAGACCAGCGGGATCGATTTAATGGTTTTTAAGTTCTGGGTTATATCCTCTCCATGGACTCCGTCTCCCCTGGTGGAGCCGACCAAAAGTTTTCCTTTTTTATAGACCAGAGAAATAGCCAGACCGTCCATTTTAAGTTCACAAATATAATTGATCCGGTCTTTATCCAACCCTTCTCTGACCCGCCGGTCGAATTCTAGAAGTTCGTCCTCGTTCATGGCATTGTCAAGGGAAAGCAGCGGCTTCTTGTGAGTAACGGTCTTGAAGGCCTTAAGTGGTTCTCCCCCTACCCGCCGGGTTGGGGAATCAGGGGTAACGAGCTCGGGGAATTGTTTTTCCAGGTCTTGCAGTTCTCGGAACAGTTTGTCATATTCCGCATCAGCGAGCTGCGGCTTGTCCAGCACATAATAGAGATAATCATGGTGATGTATCTCTGCCCGGAGCTGTTCGATCTTTTTCTTAGCTTGTGCTTTGTCCATGCAACACTTCCTCGGCAGGGATAATTATCGTCGACAGTTTGCCAATCCCGGACAGGGTGATGATTGTCTCCATGTTTATCGCCTGGGTAATATGGAACGGATGGGCGTAGGTCCGCATCAATTTAGAGAGGTGCGCGCCGCAGCCCAAATCGTCACCTATGTCCATGACCAGCTGGCGGATATAGGTTCCTTTTGAGCAAAGCACTTCAAACGTGGCCCTGGGATTGTCTCCTGCTTCATAATTCAACAGCTTGATCGAGTGGATCGTCACCTTCCGTGGTTCCCGCTTGACCGTTATCCCCTGGCGGGCGAGCTTGTAAAGCCTCTGACCGTTCACCTTAACCGCCGAATACATCGGGGGCGTTTGTTGAATTTCTCCGGTGAATTTCTTAAGAGTTTCAATAATTCTACCATCATTTGTCATTTGACATTGGTCATTGGTTATTATTCGCCCTGTCGCATCTCCCGTG
The DNA here is from genome assembly GCA_028714935.1 of Candidatus Margulisiibacteriota bacterium. Lineage (GTDB taxonomy): Bacteria > Margulisbacteria > WOR-1 > O2-12-FULL-45-9 > O2-12-FULL-45-9 > JAQTLJ01. The sequence goes on from JAQTLJ010000124.1 coordinate 1,273, forward strand.
TCCGTAGTGATCCCCAGCGTCATCTCAGCAATGTACCCCTTATCCCCATTCATGAAATGCTGGATCGACTTGGTGGCTCTGCCCAGGAAAACCGGCAAGACGCCGGTCGCCATCGGGTCCAGGGTCCCGGAGTGGCCGACTTTTTTAACTCCGGCCAGGTTCCTGATCTTGGCCACGACATCAAAAGATGTCCAGTCCTGCGGTTTATTAACTATAATTATTCCTTCCATATTTATACCAGGTACTGCGAAGCCTTTAAATATTTCAGGACTTCGGTAATCACCTTTGCCTTGACGTCAGCGATCTCCCCCGGGACGACCGCTCCGGAGGCGCGGGTGTGCCCGCCGCCGCCGAACCTTTTGGCGATCTCGGAAACGTTGATCTTTTCCTTGGAGCGGAAGTTTATCTTGATCTCTTCTTTTTCTTCCCGGAAAAGGATCGCAACTTCAACCCCGTCAATTGACCGGATCTGGTCAACCAGGCCGATTAGGTCTTCGCCTTTAGCGCCGACTTTATCCATCATCTCTTGGCTGACGACCGCCCAGGCGGCTTTCCGGTCGGGAGTAGTTTCCAGGGTGGCCAGCGCCGCCGCTTTGACGCGGATGCTGGCGATAGTTTTAGTATCGTAGATCCGGGTCGTTATTTCATGAGTGTTAATGCCGGACCGCAGGAGATCGGCGGCCATAAGGAAAGTCTCAATGGAAGTATTTTCGTAGCGGAAATTGCCGGTATCGGTTATCAGGGCGACATAAAGGGCCTCGGCCAGACTGCGGTCAAGCGGGATCTTTAAATATTTTGCCAGCTTATAAAGTAATTCGGCGGTTGAAGAGCTCTTTTCCACATAGTTAATTTCCCCGTAAAGGGTATTGTCCGGATGATGGTCGATATTGATGATCGTTCTTACCATTTCCCTGGCAGGGACCTTGCCGCCCAGGCGCTTGAGGTCCGAAGAGTCGACCGCGATCAAGAGATCGTATCTTTGGTTGCAGTCGATCTTGTTCTTGATTTTTTCTGTTTCCGGCAGGAAGCGGTAGATCTTGGGCACACCATCCTGTGATAAGTAATCAGCCGCGATCCCCAGGTTACTCAGGATCGCTCCCATGGCCAGCATTGAGCCGATGGAATCGCCGTCCGGATCGACGTGGGAAACGACCAGGGCGTTCCTAGCGCTTTTTAGCGCTTTTTTTATGGCGGAGAATTTTTCTTTCATCTTCTTTTTCCAACTGGTTGATGATCCCTAAGACCCGGCTCCCCTTTTCCAGCGAATCGTCCCTGATAAACCTGATCTCCGGGACCACCCTTAAGCCGAGCAGTCCCCCCAATTTACCGCGGATAAAGCTGGTCGCCGAATAAAGCCCGTCCATACACTCTTGCTTCTTATCTTCACTGCCCAGGATGCTGACCATGATCTTAGCGTTTTCCAGGTCCGCAGAAATATCAACCTGAGTGATGCTGATAAAACCGATTCGGGGGTCGGAAACATCTTCGTGGATAATCCGGCTGACTTCTTCTTTGATCAATTCAGCGACCCGGTCAGGCCTGGTCATTTTTTGCGAATTTTCTCCCTTATTTCAAAACTTTCAACGATATCGCCGACCTGGAAATTTTCGTAGCCGGTGATAGCGATCCCGCACTCGTAATTGCTCTCCACCGCCTTGACGTCATCTTTAAACCGCTTCAGAGACTCAAGTTTACCCTCGTAGATCTTTTCTTTGCCGCGGAAGATCCGGATCTTGCTGCCTCTAACCATCTTGCCGTCGGTCACGAAACAACCGGCGATCACGCCGACCTTGGAGAAGCGGTAGAGATTCCTGACTTCAGCATGTCCGACAATGACTTCTTCATATTCCGGCTCAAGCATGCCTTCCATGGCCAGTTTAACGTCATCGATCAGTTTGTAGATAATATTATATTTTCTGACCTCGACCCCTTCCTGTTCGCTGAGGGCTTCCGCATTGCCTTCAAGGCCGACATTGAAACCGATCACGATCGCGTCCGAGGCTTTCGCCAGCATGATATCCGTTTCGGTTACGGCCCCGGCCGCCTTATGGATAATATGGATGCGGATATTCTCGATCGTCAGGTCCTGGATGGAGCGGGCAATCGCGTCGATCGAACCTTGGACATCCGCCTTGACTACCAGCGCCAGGTCTTTTCTTTCCCCCTCTTTTATATGTTTAGAAAAATCTTCTAAAGAAAGGACGTTGCCGCGGGAGACTTTTATTTGCTGTTCTTTGCGCTGGTCGGCGGCAAGCCTGGCTTCTTTTTCTGAGGCGACCACCTGTAGTGTGTCTCCGGCGGTTGGGACGTCGATCGATCCCAACACTTCGACGGGAGTGGATGGGCCGGCTTGTGTTAAGCGGTCGCCCTTTTCGGCAAAGAGCGCCCTGACCTTCCCCCAGGTCGCGCCGATCGTAAAGATATCGCCGATCTTAAGTGTCCCATTGCTGATCAAGACATCAGCCACCGGCCCCCGGCCTTTATCGAGACGCGATTCAATGACGATCCCGCACGGCGTGCCGTTCGGATCAGCCTTTAATTCCTGGATCTCGGCGGTCAGCAGGATCATTTCCAGCAGTTCTTTGATCCCTTTTTCCTGCTTGGCCGAAGTCGGGACCATGACGGTTTTCCCACCCCATTC
>JAQTLJ010000125.1 GCA_028714935.1 Candidatus Margulisiibacteriota bacterium
CGGCGGTCGGCCAGGAACTGGCCAGAGTGCTGGGCATGAATTACCTTGATACTGATGAGCTGATAGAAAAAACGGAAAAGCTGTCGATCAACGATATCTTCGCCCGGCACGGAGAGACGTACTTTCGTGAGCTGGAGACAAAGGTCATCAAGACCCTTCAGGAGCATGATAATTTTGTGATCTCGACCGGCGGCGGTATCGTATTGCGGCCGGAAAATGTTAAAATGTTGAAGGCGATCGGGCCGCTGGTCCTGCTCTGGGCGGACCCGGAGACGGTCTATGACCGGATGAAAAAAGAGACCCAACGGCCGCTCTTGAAGGTTGAGGATCCCAAAGCCGAGATCAAGAATATCCTGGATAAACGGACGCCGGTGTATGATCGAGCGGCGGATTATAAGATCGATACCTCAAGAATGACGGTCGAAGAAGCGGTGAATGGAGTGGTGAAATGGCTAAAATTAAAGTCGATCTGAAAGAGCGGAGTTATGAGGTCATCGTCGGGGCGGAGATCCTGGCGGATATTGGCAAGATAATCGAGTCGGAAAAATGGGGCCGGGATGTTTTTATCATTACCGATCCATTGGTCAACGATCTTTACGGGGACAACCTCCGCAAAGGTCTGAAGTCCTTTAAACACCATACGATCGAAATCCCGCGCGGCGAAAAGAACAAGGACCTTAAGATCGCCTCCCGGGTCTACGATGAACTGGTCAGATACTCCGCCCATCGTGATTCATTGATCATTGCCTTTGGCGGCGGGGTGGTCGGCGACCTGGCCGGCTTTGTGGCCGCCACTTACATGCGGGGCATCAATTATCTCCAGGTCCCGACGACCCTGCTCGCCCAGGTTGACGCGGCCATCGGCGGCAAGACCGGCGTCAACCATCCGAAATGCAAGAACTTGATCGGGTCTTTCTATCAGCCCAAGCTGGTTTGCGCCGATGTCGAGACTTTAACTTCTCTGCCGGCCCGCGAGCTGCGCACCGGCCTGGCGGAAGTCGTCAAATACGGCGTGATCGAGGACGCAGATTTCTTTAAATTTCTGGAAGCCAATTCCCACCATTTGAACACCAAAGCATTTGAATCGCCCGATACCTTGCGCGCTTCTCTAAAGGTCTGGCAGATCATCGTCACTGAATCGGCCAAGATCAAAGCCAGCGTGGTGGCCAAAGACGAAAAGGAAGCCGGTCTGCGCATGATCCTGAATTACGGGCATACCATCGGCCACGCGATCGAAACGCTGACCCGCTACCGGGCTTACAACCACGGTGAAGCCGTCGCGATCGGCATGGTCGCCGCGGCGGAGATCGCCAGCCGCCAGAAAATGATCGGGACCGATTCCGTCTTGCGGATCGTCGACCTCTTGGAAAAACTGGGGCTGCCGACCGAGATCGAAGGCCTGCCGGCCAATAAAGTGGTCCAGGCCCTGGGGATCGACAAAAAAGTGATGGCTGGTAAGATCCAGTTCGTTCTGCCTGAGCGGATCGGTAAAGCGGTCGTTGCTGACAATGTGCCGATCAAGGTCATCAAATCAGTCATTGAGGAGCTGGGCTGCCGATGAAAAGCGTTGCAGAACAACTAAAGCTGATCAAGCGTGGCGTGATCGAGCTTATCCCGGAAGATGAGTTCGTCAAGAAACTGGAGCAGGGGAGGCCGCTGCGTATTAAATGGGGGGCCGATCCTTCGGCGCCGGATATCCATCTGGGGCATACGGTCGTCCTCAATAAGCTCCGTCAGCTCCAGGACCTGGGCCATGAGGTCATTTTTTTGATCGGCGATTTTACCGCCCGGATCGGCGATCCCACCGGTAAATCAGAAACACGGAAACCTTTAACGCCCGGAGAGGTGGAAAAGAATTCCAAGACTTATCAGGACCAGGTCTTCAAGATCCTGGACAAAAAGAAGACAAGGGTCGTCTATAACAGCCGCTGGCTGTCAAAATTGAAGATCGATGACGTGATCAACCTGGCCGCCAAGTATACGGTGGCCCGGATGCTGGAGCGGGAGGATTTTATGAACCGTTACGAAAAGGAACGGCCGATCTCGATCCACGAATTCCTCTATCCGCTGATCCAGGGTTATGATTCGGTCGAGCTGAAAGCCGACGTCGAGGTCGGCGGCACCGACCAGAAATTCAACATGCTGGTCGGCCGGGAATTGCAGCGCGAGTTCAAGGAAGTGCCGCAAATTATCTTGACCCTGCCGCTTTTGGAGGGGACGGACGGCGTGCAGAAGATGAGCAAATCATTGAATAATTATATCGGGATCACCGAGCCGCCGTCAGAGATCTTTGGCAAGACGATGTCGATCTCGGACGACCTGATGCTGCGCTATTATGAGATCATGACCGATCTCCCGCTTAAGGAGATCAAGGCGCTGCATCCGAAAGAAGCCAAGAAAAAGCTGGCCGGCCTGTTCGTCAGCCGGTTTTACGGAGCCAAAGAGGCTAAAGCGGCTGAAGATGAATTCGAGGCGGTTTTTAAAGAAGGGAAAAGGCCCCAGGACATCAACTTAAAAAAAATGTCGGCGGCAATCATGGCGGCCGGCGATCTACTTTGTGCCAGCGGGATGGCGGAATCAAAATCTGAGGCGCGCCGAGTCATAGGACAGAACGGGTTTAAGGTTGATGGCGAGACCATAACGGCTGAAAAAGCGAACATCGACCTGACTAAAGAGCGGCTGCTACAAAAAGGTAAAAGGAACTTCTTAAGGGTTGTCAGAGGGAAATGAAAATACTCCTCTTTGGGATAACAGATTTTACCTCCTACCTGTTAAGCAAATTAATAAAGGCTGATCATGAGGTCTGCGGCCTGGTCTTTAACCGCTCCCGCAATCCGGATATCAGGGAAATGCAGGCGGTCGCCGGGAGTAAAAAGATCCCGTGGTGGGAGATTGGTGATCTGAAAGATCCAAAATTCATTGCTGAAGTCAGGGAGTCGGTCCGCCCTGATCTGATCCTGGTGGCGACTTTTGAACAATTGCTGCCTAAGGAATTATATTCGCTGGCCCGGATCGCGGCTATCAATATGCACCCGTCTTACTTGCCGGATTACCGCGGCTTCCATCCTTATTTTTGGCCGATCGCCAATGGCGAGCCATTTACTGGCGTGACTTTCCACTACTTGAGCGAAAAGTTTGATGAAGGGGAAATAATCGCCCAGGAGAAAGTCCCCATTGGGCCGGAGGAGACTGCGGGGATAGTGGTGGAAAAGCAAAAGACGGCAGCCTGGGAATTACTGAAAGAGATACTAGAGAAGATTAAAGCGACCGGTGAAGCACCGCCGGCCGCGCCGCAGCCAGCCGGGCAATTCGCCAAGGCGCCGAAAGTGACGATCAGAGATTTTTTTATTAACTGGGGTTGGCCGACGCGGAAGATACTGGACCGGATCAGGGCGCTGAATCCAAATTCACCGGCTTTTACGGTTTATAAACAGGATACTTTGGGGGTTTACAAGGCGGCTGATGCGGCCCGGGGATCAAAAGAGCCGCCGGGGACGATTTTCCATCTGGCTGAGAACGGGCCGGTAGTCAAAACCGGAGACGGCGCTTTGCTGTTGGAGATCGTGATCTATGGCAAAAAATATCTTTTATCCGGCGGCGATTTTGTTAAACATGAAAATGTCGCCCCGGGGGAACAACTTGGAGGGTAAAGATGAAAATACTCGTTATTGGCGCTGATGGCCAGCTGGGAACGGACCTGTGTAAAGTGATCGACCGAACAGAGCTGATCCCCTTGACCATCAAAGATATCGATATCACTAACAAGGTCGAAATCATAAAGATAATTAAAAAACACCAGCCGGACATTGTGATAAATACCGCAGCTTATCATGAGGTCGATAAATGCGAAGATAATGAAGAGCCGGCCTTTGCCGTTAAT
>JAQTLJ010000126.1 GCA_028714935.1 Candidatus Margulisiibacteriota bacterium
AGGCAATAACGAAATATGCGGGAAAATTCCCGGAAAAGCTGGAAGCGGAAGTGAAAAGGATCGCGGCCGGCGGCGGGACCCCGTTGGCGGTTGCCGAGGGCCAGAAAGTTTTGGGGATAATTCATCTCAAGGATATCGTTAAGGGAGGCATCAAGGAACGGTTCAAGGAACTGCGCGCCATGGGGATCAGGACGGTCATGATCACCGGTGACAACCCCTTGACCGCCGCCGCCATTGCCGCCGAAGCGGGTGTCGATGACTTTATAGCGCAAGCCACGCCTGAATCCAAACTTAATCGTATCAGGGACGAGCAGGCCAATGGTCATCTGGTGGCCATGACCGGTGATGGGACAAATGACGCGCCCGCCCTGGCGCAGGCGGATGTCGGGGTAACAATGAATACCGGGACCCAGGCGGCCCGGGAAGCCGGCAATATGGTCGACCTGGAAAGCAACCCGACCAAACTGATCGAAGTCGTTGCGATCGGAAAACAGTTATTGATCACCCGGGGAGCGCTGACCACTTTCAGCATTGCCAATGATGTGGCAAAATATTTTGCCATCATACCCGCTATCTTCGGGACCCTTTACGCGGTTGGAGGCGCCGCCGGCCCGCTTTCGATCTTGAACGTCATGCGCCTGCATTCGCCGTACAGCGCGATCTTGAGCGCGGTGATATTCAATGCCCTGATCATCGTGATGCTTATCCCGTTAGCTTTGCGTGGGGTGGCCTATCGCAACGAAAACGCCGCCGCCCTTTTAAAGCGCAACCTGCAGATTTACGGCCTGGGAGGATTTGTCGCCCCATTTATCGGGATTAAAATAATTGATATGCTGTTGGCCCTATTAAGGTTTAATTTAAAATGAAGAATTTGATGACGGGGATTAAATTGTTCCTGGTCCTTATGCTATTAACCGGGCTGGTTTATCCCGTCGTTATCACTTTATTTGCCCAACTGCTGTTTCCCGGACAAGCGAACGGCGACCCATATCTTATCGGTCAAAGGTTTGATCAGGACAAATATTTTTGGCCGCGCCCGTCTGCCACGGGGTATAATACGCTGCCAGCTGGGGGGAGCAATCTTTCCGCAACCAGTAAAAACTTAAAAGAAATGATAGTAAAAAGAAAAGCGTTCCTGCTTGCTGCGGACAAAACCAAAACCGAAAAACAAATACCTTCGGACCTGCTTCTGGCTTCTGGCAGCGGCCTTGATCCGCATATCAGTATTGCTGCCGCGATTTTTCAGGTGGAGAGGGTAGCCAAAGCAAGGCAAATTGATAAAGATAATATTTTGGCGTTCATTTCTAGGGCGACCGAAAGAAAACAATTATTCATTTTTGGGGAAGACCGGGTCAACGTCCTAAGGCTCAATCAACTCCTGGATAATCATTCTTTAAAAGGTGTAAAATAGGTCATTAAAATGAATGATGTTTATCAGAGAATGACCCCCGAAGAGGCGTTAAAGATCGCCGGCCAGCAGCAAAAAGGCAAGCTGAAGATCTTCATTGGTTACGCTCCCGGTGTCGGTAAAACTTATACCATGCTGAACGAAGGGAACCGCCGGCTGCAGAGGGGGGAGGATATCGTCATCGGGTATGTGGAACTGCACGGCCGGGCGGATACCGAGAAACAGATCGGCAAGTTGGAGATCATCCCCAGAAAAAAAGTCTCCTACAGCGGCAAGATACTGGAAGAGATGGACACAGAAGCTATCATAAGAAGGCATCCGGCGGTGGCGCTGATCGATGAGATTGCCCATACCAATGTTCCCGGGTCCAAGAACACAAAAAGGTATGAAGACATCAAGGAGGTACTGGACGCCGGCATCAATGTCGTGACCACGCTCAATGTCCAGCACCTGGAAAGCCTGAACGACATGATCAAGACGATAACCGGCGTGACCGTCAGAGAGACCATTCCTGACAGCATGGTTGAAAAGGCGGATGAGGTCGTGGCGGTCGACATTACCGTGGAAGCGCTTTTGAACCGGCTCAAGCGAGGCGATGTTTACAAAAAAGATAAGATCACGGACGCTTTAAGAAATTTTTTCCGGGAAGGCAACCTGAACGCCTTGCGAGAGATCTCCCTCAGGCAGACCGCGCAGGAAGTCGATGAGGAGCTGGAAGCGTACATGAAAGCGCACGGTATCAGGGAAGACTGGCAGACGACGGAACGCATCATGGTCTGTATCAGCCCGAGCCCCAACGGCAAGAAACTGATCCGCCGGGGCGCCCTGTTAGCCAGAAGATACCGCTGCGAATGGCTTGTGGTTGCCGTCGAGAACGCCGGTGTTTTTGCCCCCAAATGGAGCCAAAAAGACAAGGCAGACCTGGAGAGTAACTTCACCCTGGCAAAACAACTGGGGGCGGGGACGGTAATTCTTTCCGGCCGGAGTATTTCTGATGAACTGGCGAAATATGCCAAAGCCAAGCATATGACGCAGATCGTGATCGGGCACTCTGAAAAAAGTCCTTTCCAATCGCTGTTCACCGGTTCGATAACCGGCAAATTACTTAGCGAGACCAAGAATATCGCCATCCATGTTATTCCGGTTGGTGGTGAAATCCCCAGCGGGGACAATTGGGTAAAACTGATCTTTGGCACGGAGCTGATTATCAGTGATCTGTGGAAGACATTGTTAATGATAGTTGTTGTGACCTCCGTTAATTTCCTGGCCCTGCCTTTCATTGGCTATCAGGCGGTTGGTTATTTATTTTTAATCACCGTATTATTCCTTAGTTTGTTCATCTCTTTTTTCCATATTGTCATGTTCTCTATTTTAAGCGCTTTGATCTGGAATTTCTTTTTTATCCCGCCGTTTGGCACTTTCCATATCGCCAGGACGGAGGACATAATCCTGAACATTATGTACATAGTCACCGCGATCATTACCGGTTATTTGACCAGCAAGATCAGGAGAGATGAAAAATTGCTGGCCGTAAGGGAGGCCAGGACAGATACGATGCAAAGGATAACTTCGATCATTGCCGGCGCCAGAGACAGGCATTCAGGCATCGAAAATGTTGAAAAAGAGGTCAATTTGATATTATCGGGCAAATGCAAGATCATCATAAAGAGCGATACAGCCAGATTCGATGAGGTCTTGCGCCAGATACTTATCGGCAACGAAAAAGAGCTGTCGGTCGCTATGTGGGCATTTGAAAAAGGAGAAATGGCCGGTTGGTCCACGGAGACGCTCTCTTTTACCAGGGCGTTATATGTGCCTTTAAGGGGGCCATCGGAAAATATGGGGCTGTTATCATACTGGCCGGGGCAGGGCGGGGCATTATCGCAGGATGACAAGAATTTACTGGCCGCGACAGCCGATCAACTTGCGATCTATCTGGAAAAAGAGATATTACGAGAGCGCGCTATGGCCGCGCATCGGCCGCCGGATTCTTGATTTTTTTTGATTTAAATGCCCTCATCCGATCCGCCAAGCAACCTCACCTTCTCCCAGAGGGAGAAGGTAGCCACGCTTCTGCAAGGTCGCAAGCTGTAAAATCTTACCCCCTCTCCCTTTGGGAGAGGGGGTGCGTAAGTTTTAGCGTTGGTGGGGGTGAGGGTTGAACAATGGCGTTTTTATTGACAAATCCCCAAAAAAGTTTATTATATAACTATCCCAAGATTTGCTATTAAGATAAACGGAATAATGAATAAAACAACAATTTCTGGTAGCGGAGCTGTTTGCTTTTAAGGGAATTAAAAGGCAAGGATGACTTGCCTTTTTTTGTTTTTTATAGGAGGCGAATAAGATGAAAAAGGTAAATGTTTTCATATTAATGTTCCTGGTGGTGTTCTTTGATGGCAAGTGCTGGCGGGTCTACCCGTCTTGAACCCTGTTCCAGACATCGCCAATTTTCCG
>JAQTLJ010000127.1 GCA_028714935.1 Candidatus Margulisiibacteriota bacterium
GCAAAACATCGGTCTGCGCAATGACGGCCGCCACCAGCTGCAGCTGCTTCGTAAATGCCGCAACCTTCACCCGGACTTCGCACAGGAGCTGATATTCCAGCTCCTTCATCCTTTCATCCGCATTAAGGATCAATGATTCCTTCTCCTTCAGCTCTGGTGTGATAAAACGCTCCGCGTTCACTAGTGTTTGCTTCCGGATATAATCGGGCGGCACCTGTTCGAGATTCGACTGGGTCACTTCGATAAAGTAGCCAAAGACCTTGGTGAAGCCAACCTTGAGCGACTTGATCCCGGTCCTTTTTCGTTCCGACGCTTCCAGCTCGGCGATCCACTGCTTGCCGCCGCCGGTCGCCTTCTTCAGCTCATCGAGCTCGGCATTATAACCGGTCTTGATCAACCCGCCCTCTTTGATAACGAACGGCGGATCGTCAACGATCGCTTTGGAGATGAGATCGGTTATCTCTTTTTCCCAATCATGGAAGTTGTTATTCCCCACACTTAAATGTTTTAGTAATTCGGTCCGGCAATCTTTCATTACCACTCTGATTTTTGGCAAGAGGCCCAAAGACTCTTTCAGCGCCACTAAATCCCTTGCATTGGCCGCTTGCGTGGCAACCTTTCCTGTCAATCGTTCGATATCAAAGACTTTTCCCAATCCATCACCGAGTTCCGCCCTTAGCTGGCCTTTGCTGAATAGCTCTTCGACAGCGTCAAGCCGCCGGTTTATTGGGTTAATGTCCAACAACGGCTGAAGCAGCCATTGCCGGAGGAGCCGGCTCCCCATCGAAGTTTTAGTCCGGTCCAGGACCCAGAGTAAACTGCCGCGGAACGACTTGTCGCGCGCGGTCTGTGTCAACTCAAGATTGCGCCGGGTGACCGCGTCAATATACATATAATCTTCAGTCTGATAAAGCTTTAGTGTATTGATATGGCCCTGCGGTGTCTTCTGGTGTTCTTATAAATAATCCAGAATGGCGACCGCCGACCCAAGCGCGATTTCCTTGCCTTCTAATCCGAATGATTCGAGTGATTTGACTTTAAAATGCTCCAATAGCTTTTCGCTTGCGGTCTCGTTATCATAGATGTCTTTGAAATCAGACAGTGATCGAGAACCTGCGACCAAACGTCGCGGTTCCTGGGGAAAGATATCGGATATGATTATCTCCGCCGGATTTATCCTTTTTACTTCATCATTCAATTCTTCAGCAGAGCCAAAGTCAGACAACTTAAACTCCCCGGTCGTGGCATCAATAAAAGCCAACCCAAATTTACCTTTGTCATGATTAATGGCCATGAGGTAATTGTTGGTCTTTTCAGAAAGCATGGAGGATTCCAAAACTGTCCCCGGGGTTATGACACGAATGATGTCGCGCTTGACCAGCCCTTTGGCGAGCTTCGGATCCTCGATCTGTTCACAGATCGCTACCTTGTATCCCTTCTCGATCAGCTTGGCGATATACCCTTCAGCAGCATGATAAGGAATGCCACACATCGGCATCCGGTTCTCGTCTTTACCGCGGCCGGTAAGAGTTAAGTCCAGTTCGCGCGAAGCCAGTTCAGCGTCCTCGTTGAACATTTCGTAGAAATCGCCGAGGCGGAAAAAGAGTATGGCGTCCTTGTGCAGGTTTTTGATCTCCTGGTATTGTTTAGCCATCGGAGTCAGGTCGGACATAGTTATCTTATCCTGACCATCAACTTGGAAGTCAATGCCTGAACAATTGACTGATGCCTGGCATTGACCTCTTCTTCGGTCAGCGTTCTGTCGGCCTGGCGATAAACGATCCGGTAGGCAATGCTGTCTTTGTATTTATCAAAGGGGAAAACATCTTCGATCAAGTCGCCGCCGGTTTTTCTGATCATGTCCACGATCATTTGATGTTCCAGCTCGGTCGGGATGAACATCGAAATATCCCGAGAAACCGAAGGAAATTTGGGCAGCTGGCGATAGCGGATCTCCCTGGGCATTAGCTTATAAAGCGCATCCAGGTCGATCTCAAAAACCAAGACCGGTTTATCCAATTCATACCCTCGCTGGATATCAGGATGCAGTGCGCCTAACAATCCTAAACCCTGCACTTCTCCCCCTTTACCCGGCTGGACCAGAAAACTGCCCGACTCCATCATTTTCGGCAATTCGACCCCAAGATCACCCAAAAGATTCTCTAATATCCCCTTGATGAAAAAGTAATCTGCCTGCCCTTTATCCAACGCGCTCATAAAAGGCGAGCCGGTGACCGCTCCGGCCAGGTGCCATTTTTCTTCCGGTAGTTTCTCGCCCGATTGCCGGAAGACCTTCCCGATCTCAAAAATAAAAATATTTTCGATCTGGCGGTTCTGGTTATGGACCAGCACATTAAACAGACCCGGCAGCAGATGCGTCCGCATCATGCTCATTTCGATCGTTAAGGGATTAGATATCTTTACCGCCCGGTCGGCCGAGAGCCCCGTCCTTTCATAATCCTTCGGCCCCAGCATATTGTTAGTCTGAACTTCATTTAGACCACAGCCAACCATGACCTCCCTGACCCGGCTGCGGAACAGATCTTCCTTATCGGGCGATTTACCGGCAAAAGCTGTGTCCGGCATCGTGGTTTCGATCCGGCCATATCCCCAGATCCGCGCAATTTCTTCGATCAGATCAATTTCACGCTCAATATCCATGATACGGAAAGACGGCACTACTATTTTGAATTTTTTGTTGTCGTTTTTCTTGACGGCAAAGCCCAAACGATTAAGGATGCTGCTTATATCGCCAGGCGGGATGTCCGCCCCCAGCAGCTGTTTGACGCGCTCTGTTCTTAATTCAATAACCTTAGACTTTCTCTCTTTGCCGATCACGTCTATCTTCCCCTTAAGGACTTCACCCCGCCCAAGCTCCGCGATCAGCGCCGCCCCGCGGTCAAGCGCTTCTTCAACTGCCTGCCAATCAACCCCGTGTTCAAAACGGATCGATGATTCCGTCCTGGTCTTTAAAAGTTTGGAAGTCTTATGGATCGAAACCGGATTAAAATAAGCCGATTCCAAAATAACGGTCCTGGTGTCGGCACCGACTTCGGTATTGGCGCAGCCCATCGTCCCCGCGACAGCTATCGCTTTTTCCGGATCCGCGATGACCAGCATCTCCGACCCAAGGACATGCTCCTTGCCGTCAAGCGTGACCACTTTTTCCTCCGGGTTTGCCCGGCGGACAATGATCTGCCGATCTTTGACTAACGCGGCGTCAAAAGCATGCATCGGCTGGCCGATCTCGTGAAGCAAATAGTTGGTCACATCAACCACATTATTAATTGACCGCAGCCCTACCTGCTCCAGCCTTTTTTTCAGCCAGTCCGGAGAATCGACGATCCTGACATTTTCAATGACCCGCGCCATGTAGCGTGGACATAAGTCCTTATCGCGCACAATGACTTTGACCGCCCCGCCGATCTTTTTCCTGCCCTCTTTGATCCGAGATTTCCTAGTCTTGAGTTTAAATTTTGTTAAGGCGGAGACTTCCCTGGCGATACCCCTGATACTCCAGCAATCAGACCGGTTAGGCAGGACATCAACTTCAAGAATATCATCCGGCAGGACTATCGTCTCCAGCCCGCCCATGGTCAGCATCTCCGCCAGCTGGTCGGCGCCAGCGCGAAAATTAACTAATTCTTTTAACCAATCGATCGGTACTTTCATCAGAATTGCTCCAGGAAGCGCATGTCATTTTCAAAAAACAGGTGAATATTATCGACTCCAAACTTTAACATCGCGATCCGGTCGATCCCCATGCCGAACGCATAACCGCTGTGCTTCTCCGGATCGTAGCCAACGGCCTTAAAAACATTTGGGTCGA
>JAQTLJ010000128.1 GCA_028714935.1 Candidatus Margulisiibacteriota bacterium
TTATCCCCTTTATCCCGGTTAATGACTGTTCGATGAAAGAGGTGGTCGATCTTTCGTGGGAATTGGGGAGGGAATTATGGGAAAATCTGCAGCTGCCGGTCTATTTTTACGGCGAAGCAGCAAAGAAGCCTGAAAGAGCCGATCTTTCATATGTCAGGAAAGGTTGGTTTGCTGCTCTGAAACGCGAGATCAACGATCCTCACCGGCGGCCGGATATCGGTAACGGGTTGCACCCGACTGCTGGGGCGGCAGCTGTTGGCGCCAGAAATTACCTGATCGCTTTCAACGTTAACCTGGAGACCACGGATATTGATATTGCCAGATCGATCGCCCAAAATATCCGCGAAAAACATGGCGGATTGCCTGGGGTCAGGGCGTTAGGGGTTGAGCTGAAAAGCAAGGGGGCAACTCAGGTGACGATCAACATCCTTGACCATAAAGAGACCTCGATAAAGCAAGTATTTGATGAGGTCAAAAAGTGGGCGAAAGAATATCAGGTTGAGATTTTACATTCTGAAATAGTCGGCATGGTCCCCAAAGAAGCTGTTTTTCCGGGGATGACCGAATATTTAAGGCTTTTAATGCCGCCGCGCGTTTTGCCTTAATCAAGATCCGGCGGCAGGGTATAGATTTCCGGCCCCAAGTGTTGTTCGGTGCTGCCATCCATGGCTTCGACCATAAAAAGGAAGCCCAGCCGTGGATAACGGAAGCTCGCATTGTTAGCCATCGGATTATAAGAATCTTCGCCCTGGAACGCTTTGGCCATGATCGCAAAGCGCAGATTATTTGGCGTGTAAAGCGCCTGGAAAAAATAAGCCAGACTGTCGATCTCCTCCTCAGAAATATTAGTTGCCATTTCATGGGCTTTTTTATCGGCATTTCGGCTTAAGATCTCTCTGACCAGAAGATGTCCTTCTTGGAAGATCATTAAAAAGCCGACGGAGATAGAATAAAGCACTCCCGGAATAGCTTTCTCATAGAACGTCCTGATTTTGGGCAGATGATCCTGTTTTTGGGCCGTTGCCAACTGGCTTAAAGCATCGGTTAGGGAGGTTGCTGTGCCTGGGGGTGAGATAACTGGCTGAAAAGCAGCCGTTGGCGGTTTATCCGGCTGGTCAGCCAGCAGCGCCATCCCCCGCCGGGCTAAGGCTTTCATTTCCTCTGGATATTCTCCCTCTAGCACAGAGCTGAAAAGAAATTCGCGCAGATTATCTTTCTCGACAGCCGATAAAACCTTGGAACTTCTCTCAAGGAATCTCGTGAGGTTAAGTAATTCGTCCCGGCCCAGTCTGCCGGTGATAGCTTTGCCTGTCAAATCGGTGAAATTCGGCCTGATTGTTTGTACGTCGCCGATCCTTACCATAGCGGATATTTATCACGAATATATTTACCAAATTTCACTTAAAGCCAGACAAATTTTATGTTAAGATTCCATTGGCCATGAGCGAAGAACTATCCAAGGTCTACGATCCATCTGAAGTTGAGCAGAAATGGTATAAATTCTGGGAAGAGAGCGGTTTTTTTAAGCCCGACCCGGCGGCAAAAACCCCCTTCACCATAGTCATTCCTCCGCCCAATATTACCGGTTCTCTGCACATGGGCCATGCTTTGAACAATTCCATTCAAGACTTGCTTATCCGTTATAAGCGGATGTGCGGTTTCCGGACGCTCTGGGTGCCGGGTACAGACCATGCCGGCATAGCGACCCAGAATGTGGTTGAGCGTGAGCTCAAGAAAGAAGGGAAACGGAAAGAAGACCTGGGCCGGGAAAAGTTCGTTGAGAAAATCTGGGAATGGAAAAATGAATATGGCGGCAGGATCACCCAGCAGCTGCGGCGCCTGGGCGCATCCTGCGATTGGTCGCGTGAACGGTTCACGATGGATGAAGGCTTGAACCGGGCGGTCAAGCGCCACTTTGTCCAGCTTTATCACGAAGGTTTGATCTATCGCGGCAAACGGATCATCAACTGGTGCCCGAGATGTAAAACAGCGTTATCCGATATTGAGGTCGAACACGAAACGAAAAAAGGTTCGCTCTGGCACATTAAATACGGTCCGGTGACCGTGGCCACGACCCGGCCCGAGACGATGCTGGGCGACACGGCGGTCGCCGTTAATCCGCAAGACGAGCGGTACAAGCATATGTGGGGGAAAACCATAGAGCTGCCGCTTGTCGGCCGCCATCTCCCGGTCATCAAGGATGAGTTTGTTGACCCGGCGTTTGGCACCGGAGCGGTCAAGGTCACGCCGGCGCACGATCCTAATGACTATGAAATGGGGCAGCGGCACAATCTTCCCTCGGTTAATATTTTAACCCCCGACGGACACATCACTCTCGAGGAGTTTGGGGATGAGAGGGAAAAGCAGGGAGCGGCAGGGATCGAAGGTCTGGACAGGTTCAAAGCCCGCGAAGAGATCGTTAAAATGCTGGAAGCGCGGGGCTTATTGGTTAAAGTCGAAGATTATGAGACTTCCATCGGCCATTGCTACCGCTGCAAGACCATGATCGAACCTTATCTTTCGGACCAGTGGTTCGTCAAGGTCAAGCCGCTGGCCGAAAAAGCGATCGCGGCGGTCGAAGCAGGGGAGGTCAAATTTATACCCGAACGCTGGACCAAGCTTTATCTGCAGTGGATGACCAACCTCCGTGATTGGTGCATTTCGCGCCAGCTTTGGTGGGGGCATCGTATCCCCGCCTGGTATAAGGGCGAAGAGATCTACGTTGGCGAAGAGCCGCCAAAGGGAGAGGGTTGGGTGCAGGACCCGGACGTCTTCGACACCTGGTTTTCCTCGGCGTTGTGGCCGTTCTCGGTGCTTGGCTGGCCGGATGAAACGGAAGATCTTAAAACTTATTATCCGACCGATGTTCTGGTTACCAGCTACGACATCATCTTTTTCTGGGTGGCAAGGATGATCATGGCCGGGCTTCATTTCCGGAAAAAGGTGCCGTTCCATACCGTTTATTTCAACGCCCTGGTCAAGGATATCCACGGGAAGAAGATGAGCAAGTCCTGGGGGAATGTGATCGACCCCCTCGAAGTGATCGAGAAAGCGGGGGCGGACGCCCTGCGCTTCACCTTCCTCTCAATGATCGCCGGGCAGGGGCAGGACGTTAAGCTGTCGGAAGAAAAAATAACCGAAGCGAGGAATTTTGCCAATAAGATCTGGAATGTGAGCCGCTTTGTTTTGATGGGGGTCGCGAGTCACGAGACTTCGACGAGCTCAGTCGAGTCGTCACGAGTCTCGGGCCAGGAGTTAGAACTTGCAGACCGCTGGATCCTTTCACGTTTTAATCAAACGATCAAAAAGGTCACGGCAAGCATAGATAATTACGAGTTTGGCGAAGCGGCGAGGTCGTTATATGAGTTTATCTGGTCGGAATTCTGCGACTGGTATGTGGAAATCGCCAAGATCAGGCTCTACGGGCAGGACGATCCGGCGAAAGCGGTTGTGCAGGGCGTTCTCTTAACGGTCCTGCAGGGGACCTTAAAGATCCTTCATCCCTTCATGCCTTTCATTACCGAAGAGATCTGGTCACGAGTCACGAGTCGCGAGACTTCGACGAGCTCAGTCGAGTTGTCACGAGTCACGACCATTATGCTGGAGAAGTGGCCGGAGGCGGACGGAAAAATGATCGATCCGCAAGCAGAGGCGGAGATGGCGGGGGTGATGGAGATGGTCAGGGCGGTCCGTAATATCCGGGCGGAATTCAATGTCCCTCATAGCAAGGAAGTTGAAGTTGTTGTTGTCTCAGGTAGTAAAATAAATGAAGTTTATCTAAAACCGCTGGCCAGGGTTGGGA
>JAQTLJ010000129.1 GCA_028714935.1 Candidatus Margulisiibacteriota bacterium
GCCGAGGAAAATATAACCGACCTGGCTGATGCTGGAGTAGGCGAGGAGCCGTTTGAAGTTGCTCTGGCCGAGCGCAGACAGCGCCCCGAACACGACTGAAATCGCACCAAAGAGGAGGAGCACGTTCTTGATCGGATGGTCAAAGCCAAAGACAGAATGGACGATCCTGATCAGCGGGTAAATACCGACCGTCTTGGTGACGATCCCCGCCAGGATGATCGAAACTGATGAAGTTGAGGCGGTATACGCGTCGGGCAGCCAGCCGTGGAACGGCATCAGGCCCCCCTTGATGAACAGGGCGGAGAGGTACAGCCCGATCGCTAGTAAAATAATGTGCTGGTGGGCGGCGGTCTTCAGGGCGGCGGCAATAGCCGCAAACGACGTGTCGCCCGAAACCAGGATGATCAAGGCGATCGCGGTCAGCATCATGACCGTAGCCACCGAGGAAAAAACTATATATTTAAATGCCCCTTCATAACCATCCTTTTCTTTCTTGAGGGCGATGATAATAAAGGAGGCGACGGCGGTGATCTCCAGGAAGACATACAGGGAAAAGATGTCTTTTACCAGGACGATCCCGTTCATCCCCGCCTGCAAGACCAGGAGCAGGTTCAGGAAATTGAATTTACGATTAGCATCCGCGATCAAGTATTCAGCTGCCAGATAAGTGATGAACATGACCAGGCCGCTGGAGAGGAGCAAGAGCAGGCTTAAGTTGTCAGCCGCCAGGTCGAATTTGAAGTACATCAGCCGCCATGACCAAAAGCGTGACGCGGGGGAGAGGGCAAGCCAGATCTGAAGCAGAGACAAGAACGCTCCCCACCAGAAGATAAATTTATTCATCAGTCTCCGGGGAAGGAGATTGATGAGCATCAAGCTTATTAACGGTATCAGGATAAACAGCGCTACCATAGCATTATCACCACCAGGGCTGTGCCGACCAGCGACCAAACAAGATAATTAACGAAGTTGCCGTTATGGGCCAGCTTCAGGATATTGGTAAAAGCATAGGTGACATTGACGACCAGACCGTCATAGACCCAATCAAGCCCGCGGTCGCACCAGAAAGCGAGCCGGGAGACCCAGCCGACGGTCTTCAGGCCGAGATCATACGGGTCAAAATATTTTTTCTCAGCTTTATCGTAGACCTGCGCCAGTCCAGGAGCATAGTGGATATGGTCAACGGCTTTTATCCCCTGGCCATATTTTTTGACCCCGAACCAGTGATTGAGCAGCGCGCCGGCCAGGACCAGGAGGGTAACGATCACTAAGGCCGAACTGGCCGGCCAGCCGGCAAAGCTGAGACCTTTAACGTTATGCCCCAGGATCGGCTGGATCAGCTGGTTGATCGGCAGGGCGTTGAAAACGCCGAAGACGACGCAGGCCAGCGCGATGATCAGCATCGGCAGGAGCATCGGCCAGGGAGCTTCCTTGGCAGTCTGCTTACCCTTGCCGAGATAAGCGGCGTGGCCAAGCTTTAAAAATGAGGCGGCGGTAAAGAACGAGCCGATGACGGCCGCCAGGTAGAAGATCAGGCCCCGTTCCAGCGCGGCGTCATAAATTAACTCCTTGGAGAAGAAGCCGTTGAAGGGCGGGACGCCGGAGATGGAAACTGCCGCGATGACAAAACAGAAGAAAGTCACCGGCATTTTCCAGCCGAGGCCGCCCAGCTGTTCCAGGTCGGTGGTGCCGGCCTCTTTTTCCACCGCGCCGCCTGTCAGGAATAAGCAGGACTTATACATCGCATTATTGATCATGTGAAAGAGGCCGCCGACGATCCCGACTGGGACCATAGTCCCGATCCCGAGGATCATATAGCCGACCTGGCTGATGGCATGGTAGGAGAGAAGTTTTTTGTAATTCTTTTGGATCAGCGCCATCATCACCGCGCAGATGATCGTTATCGCCCCGATCGTCATCAGCAAATAACTTAACCATGACCCGGGCGTCAGCTTGAATAAGTCCAGCGAGATCCTGGCCAGGAAATAAATGCCGACCAGTTTTTCGATCGCGCCCGGCAGGAAGGCCATGAAGGGGAGGGGTGCGTCGAGCGCGGCGTCCGGGATCCAGGTGTGGAACGGCATGGAGCCGGCTTTGGAGACGGCGCCGATCATTAATAATGTAAAGGCGGCAGCGGCCAGGGGGACAAGGGAGAGATGGATCCTTGAAATTGTCAGCGTTCCGGCCAGGTAGGCGGTCAAGGCGATGCCGACCATCAGGCAGAGATCGGTGACGCCGTTGATGGTGAAAGCCTTGATCGCTGTTTTAAAGGAATTCTTTCCGCCGATCAGGATCATGCCGAACAGGGTCAGGAGCAGGCCTTCCCAGAAAAAGAGCAGCAGCGCCAGGTTATCGGCCAGCACGGCACCGTTAACAAAAGCGATCGTGATCAGAAGATAGCAATAAAATAACTTAGCGTACCCTTTATCTTTCAGGAAGGAGAGCGAATACCAGGCGATAAGAAAACCAAAGGTCGCCGCGGCCGCGATGATAAAGGCGCTGAAATGGTAAAGCCGCAGGGAAAATTCCAGCCCGAATCCCGCCCAGGGAGCATGGAAACTTAAGGTTTTGCCGAATAACCAATAAGTGATGACCAGGTTGGCGGCAGTCGCCAGTAGGACGATGGTTTCATTGGCGTAGCGAACTTTCTTGGGGATCAGTAATATGACCAGCCCGGCGATCAAAGGCAACATTATCGGCAGTAATAATATGTTCATTTAAGCATTCCCAGCATTTGTTTGGCCGCCACTTCAGCAAAGTTCGCGGGATAGTTAATGAAGATCCCTCCCAGGAGCGAGAGCGCCGCCAGCGCCAGGACGCAGCCGACCATCAGCTTGGAGCCTTCGCCGGCGCGGACCTTCTGTTCCCCAAGGAAGATCAGGTTGAACAAACGGAAAAGATAAATGATCGTCAGGAAGGCGCCGAAAAGGAACAGGCCGGTTATCAGCCATTGCTTGCTCTGGACGGCGCCCATAAAGACCAGATATTTGCCGAAGAAACCGCCGAACGGCGGGATCCCCATGACGGAAAAAGCGCAGCCGAGGAACGCCAGCGCGGTCAGCGGCATAGTGTTGATCAGCCCGCCGAGCCTGGTGATGTCCTTGGTCTTGGTGTTCTGCTCAATGATGCCGGCGCAAAGGAATAGGCCGGCCTTCGATAAGCTGTGCATTAATATGTAAAGGAGGCCGCCGGCGACACCGATGACGTTGCCGACCGCCAAGCCCAGGAAGATAAAGCCGATCTGGCTGATCGTGGAATAGGCGATGATCCTTTTCATGTCCGTGTCGATCATCGCCGCGCCGGCTGACACGATCGTACTGATCACTGCCAGCGCCGGGACGACCGTGTGCCAGATCTGCTCCAGCGGGAAAGTCGCCACAAATAACCTGGCAAAGACATAGACGCCGATCTTGACCAGAACGGCGGCATGGAGCAGGGCGGTGACGGGCGAGGGGGCGACACCGGCGTCAGGCAGCCAGGTATGAAAAGGGAGGGTCGCCGATTTGGACAGGATGCCGACCAGGATAAAAGCGGTCGTGATGAACGAGAGCGGCCGCGCTTTCAGGATCAACTTGATGGTCAGCAGATCGAACGAGCCGGTTTCGGCGTAGATCATGATAAAAGCCAGGAGCATCACCAGAGCGCCAAAGGCCGTGACCAGAAAAGCTTTGTCCGCGCGCAGAATGTCCTGCTTGCCCCGGAAGAAGCCGATCAACCGCCAGCTGGCGATCGCGGTGATCTCCCAAAAGATGTAAAGCAGGATCAGGTTAGACGAAAAGATAATTCCCATCATCGCGCCC
>JAQTLJ010000130.1 GCA_028714935.1 Candidatus Margulisiibacteriota bacterium
TTGATCAATGGCGTGAAACAAATTAACTCGAGGAAGTTCGGGACCAAGATCAATATTAAGCGAAATGATGAGATCGGCGAATTAATAGAAGCTTTCAACAGCATGTCGGAAAAATTGGCTGAAGTGGATAAGGTCAAGGCCGACTTCTTGTCGGTCATTTCGCACGAGCTTTACACGCCGCTCACGCCGATCCGCGGCGGCGCCGAGGCGTTGAAAAACGCCGCCGGATTGACCGAAGAGATCAAACAGATCGTTTCGATGATCGACCGCCAGGCGATCAGGATGCAAACCCTGGTGGACGAGATCTTTGATTTTTCCTGGGCGGAAACAAAAGAAGGGAAGCTGAGCAAGGAGCCGCTATCATTGAATTCGCTGGTTAACGACGTGATCGATGAGCTGCAGCCGGCGATCGAGAAACGGGGCCTGGAAATGAAGGTGGAATTAGGTCCGGACCTGCCGACGATCATGGCCGACGGGAAGCGAGTGCGGCACGTGATCAAAATATTGCTTGGCAACGCGGTCAAGTTCAGCGCAGAAAAAGGACAGATCACCGTCAAAACGATCAAGACCGCGACGGGGATCGAATTTTCGGTCGAGGACTCAGGTATCGGCATTGCGCTAAAAAACCTGGAAAAGATCTTTGACGGTTTTTATCAGACAGAAGACCCGCTGACCCGGGCGCACGGGGGAGTAGGATTGGGGTTGGCGATCGCCAAGCGGATTGTCGAAGCTCATCAAGGGGGCATTCGGGCTGAATCAGCGGGGTTGGGTCGGGGGAGTCGCTTCTCTTTTTTCTTGCCGATCAAATAAACTTGTAACTGCTTATGGTGAAGTTTTTCTGTTAGCCAGTGCTCTTTGCAGGCTTTCCTCTATAATACGGTCAAAATTGGCAGAATGGTATGGATCGATAGAACGATAGTCACTTACCCGGCATTCAATAACCAGCGGGCTGGCGGCCATTGAGTATTCCTGACCGCGTTCAATATGAATATGCATCGATTGGACGCCTTCTTTGATGGTCGGCAAAGAGGCCAGAAGTTTTTCATAGCCTCTGACCAGCCAGATAGCGGCTTCGGGCAGGTTTGAACCGTCAATAGTTAAAGTAATGTTCTGTTTGGTCTTGACGACGATTTCATCCTTTTCCTTATCCCAGGAGACGATCCTGGCATAGCCGTCTTCGTTGGTCACGACCGAAGCCAGCGGCGCCCAATCGGTAACAAAGACCTCTTCCTGTTTGCCGAAATAATTTTCCAGGAACCTGGCGGCGGCTTCAGCTTGAGACACAAAACCGATGGTGCCGACAAGATGGCCGATGAAATCGGCCGGCGGGTGCTTCAGGCCTTCAAATTTTATCCAGCGGTCGTAAAACCAGCCCCCTTTTTCAAATTTTCCTGGTTTAGTTTCCCGCCAAATAAGGGCGATCTTTTGTTCGTTGGGATGGTGTGTTTCGTGGAGTTTAACCAGGCCGGAGAGGCCGGTAAATCTGGTCGGACGCGCAGAGGCTCGGTTCAGGGCGATCTCTATCCTCCCTGGCAGTAACCGCAGGTGGCTGATTGCTCCGGGTCCTGGCATTGGCCATCACCTCCAGAGGTCTAACCTCTCTATCTTTTTATCGGGGGTAATGCCGGGAAATTTCAGTTAAAACTATTTTGATAAAAAGTGAAATTTAGCTGAAAAGTTGACGATATATATATAGAAAGCCATACCTTAAACCTGGTTTTCACCCAAGCTTAAAAGAGGGCCTGCCTGTTGGCCCTTTTTTATTGGCCTTTTATCCCGCCCTCTTTCATCCGCTTGATCGCTTCAGCGATCCTTTCTTTGGGGATGGTGATAGCCATCCGCACGTAGCCTTCGCCGGCGGAACCATAGCCGTTGCCGGGCACGACCAGGATGCCGCACTTATCCAGCAGCTTTTCCGTGAATGTGGCCGAGGTTTCGCCTTTGGGTACCGGGATCCACATGTAGAATGTCGCTTTGGGTTTCTCTAGTTTCCAGCCAAGGGAGTTCAAGCCTTCGATCAAGACGTTCCTGCGCTCTTCAAAGACCTTGCGGTTCTCATCAACGCATGATTGCGGCCCGGATAGGGCTTCGATCGCGGCCAGCTGGATCGCCTTGAACGCGCCGCTGTCAATGTTTGATTTGATCGTAGCCAAGGCCTGGACAGCTTCCTTGTTGCCAACTGCCATGCCAATGCGCCAGCCGGTCATGTTGTAGGTTTTGGAAAGGGAGTGGAATTCGATCGTTACCTCTTTAGCTCCAGGGATTTCCAGGACACTGCTTGGACGATAACCATCATAACCCATTTCGGAATATGCCAGATCGGAAACCAGGAGGAGATCATTTTTCTTGGCAAAATTGACCGCTTTTTCGAAAAAGTCCTTGCCGGCGACTGCACCGGTCGGATTATTGGGATAGTTGATAAAAAGCATCTTTGCTTTCCGGGCAACGTCAGCCGGTATTTTATCCAGATCCGGGATATAATTATTCTCGGCCGTCAACGGCAGGAGATAAGGCTCGCCGCCGGCGAGTGTCGTGCAGATCTTATAGACAGGGTAAGAGGGGTCCGTGATCAGGGCAGTGTCGCCGGGATCGATAAAGGCCAGCGGCAAGTGGGCCAGGCCTTCCTTCGAACCAATTAAACAGCAGATCTCGTCCCGGGGATTCAATTCCACTTGAAAACGTTTCTGGTACCACTTGGAAACGGCTTTTCGAAAAGCGAACTCCCCCTTGGAGGTTGGGTAATTAACGGCTTCTTTGCTGTCCAGGACTGCGCGCATTTTTTGCACGATATGCGCCGGTGTCGGCAGGTCGGGATCGCCGATGCCAAAGTCAATGACATCAACGCCTTTTTTGACCAGCTCGTCTTTCTTCTCTTCGATCTTGACGAAGAGATAAGGCGGTATTTTATCCAGTCTTTTTGACATTTTCATAAATAATACTTCCCTTCAAAGACTTTTTCCGCCGGTCCGCGCATCAGGACATGCCTGTCCTCTGTCCATTCGACATCAAGATTGCCTCCCGGCAGGTGAACGATCGCCCGCCGGCCGGTCTTACCCGCCAGCTGCGCGGCAACGAGTGCCGCGCAGGCACCGGTGCCGCAGGCCAGGGTTTCCCCGGCACCGCGTTCCCAGACGATAACATCGAGCTCTTTGTCATTCAAAACTTTAACAAATTCCACATTTGTCCGATTGGGGAAATGGGGATTGTTTTCGACCTTCGGACCAAGGTTGAAAAGGTCAAATTTAGTCAGGTCCTCAACCAAGGCAATGGCGTGAGGGTTGCCCATGGAAATTTTCTTAAAGTTAAATCCCTCTAGAGAAACTTCCCCCTCATCTTTCGGGGTCCCCATATCGACTTCGACCGCGATGACCTTGCCGTTATCCAGGATGACCGCGGGCAGGAGGGTGCCGGCCAAAGTTTCCACCGAGAGGACCTCTTCTTTTAACTGGTCAGCCTCATACACATGTTTGGCAAAGCAACGGATGCCGTTACCGCACATCTCGGCTTCGCTGCCGTCCGGATTTATTACCTGCATCCGGTAGTGGGCCTTCTGGGAAGGCCAGATGATAAGCAGGCCGTCGGCGCCGATACCAAAATGCCGGTCGCAGACATCGATCGCCAGCTTTTTAAGATCGATATCATCCAATTTATCTTTGCGGCTGTCGATCAGGACAAAATCGTTGCCGAGGCCCTGCATTTTAACGAAATCAATAGTAGCTTGCATTGGTTGTT
>JAQTLJ010000131.1 GCA_028714935.1 Candidatus Margulisiibacteriota bacterium
GCAGCAAGGCGAAAAAGTCCGCGTTTTTGACAAGCTGTACTTCGGCGATTTCGCCCTGTCAGAGGTCCGGGACAAGATCGAAATAATCGCCGGCGATGTCCGCCAGTTCCCGGACACCGTTTTGGACGGGGTCAAGGCAGTTATCCATCTTGGTTCATTATCCAACGACCCGACGGCCGAGTTCGATCCTAAGGCTAATCACGCGATCAACTGCGAGGGGACCTTGCGGGTCGCCGAGGCCTGCAAGCGGAAAAAAGTGAGTCGGATGACCTTTGCCAGTTCCGCCGCGGTATACGGTTTTCATGTCGACAGCATTGCCGATGAAAATTTCCCGACCAAGCCGCAGTCTGAATATGCTCAATCCAAGCTGGACGCCGAAAAAGGGCTTTTAAGCCTGGCCGGCGCTGATTTTTGCCCGGTCGTTTTCCGGCAGGCGACGGTCGGCGGTTTTTCTCCCCGGATGAGGTGGGACCTGGTGGTCAATACTATGACCAAGGATGCTTTTGAAAAAGGCAGGATCTTTATCTATTGCGCGGGTGATAACTGGCGGCCGCTGGTCGATGTCGAAGACGTCGGCCGGGCTCACATTCATGCTTTGGAAGCGGAGGAGAAAAAAGTTAAAGGCCAGGTCTTTAACCTGGTCCAGCAGAATTTCCGGATCCTGGAGCTGGGTCATTGGGTCGCCGACAACCTGAAGCAGTTCCGGAAAGTTGAGATCGAGGTCAAGTTCGGCCAAAAGGAATCGCGCAGCTACCGGATATCGGGGGAGAAATTGAAAACAACACTGGGCTTTGTCCCCCAGGTCAAGGTCGAAGATGCGGCCCAAAAGATCTGGAACATACTGCGCTCCGGGAAATACACTGATTTTACCAATCCCATTTATTACAACATTGACTGGATGAAGCTCCTGGTCGATATGGAGCAGAAGCTGAAAGTCATCGGGAGGGTCTTTTAATTGCAGGTCGGTTTTGGCTACGACGTTCATAAGCTGCGCACAGGGCGCAAATTG
Source organism: Candidatus Margulisiibacteriota bacterium (assembly GCA_028714935.1). Lineage (GTDB taxonomy): Bacteria > Margulisbacteria > WOR-1 > O2-12-FULL-45-9 > O2-12-FULL-45-9 > JAQTLJ01. The sequence goes on from JAQTLJ010000131.1 coordinate 1,010, forward strand.
ATAATCGGCGGCGTGACGATACCGCACGCTAAAGGGCTGCTTGGCTGGTCAGACGGGGATGTTTTGATCCATGCCGTCATTGACGCGATCCTGGGGGCGATGGGCGAGGGAGATATCGGCCGGCATTTCCCGCCCGGCGACCTAAGCTACAAAGGCATCTCCAGCCTCAAGTTATTGAAATTCATTGATGAGCTGTTGCGGCAAAGGGGTTACGCCATTAATAATATCGATTCAACTATTGTGGCCGAAGAACCGCGTTTTGCCCCTCACATCGAAGCGATGAAAAGAAACATTGCCGAAACTTTGGGGATAGGAACTGAACTGGTCAATATTAAAGGGAAAACCGAAGAGGGGTTGGGTTTTACCGGGAAGAAACAGGGGATTGCGGCTTACGCCGTTTGCCTGGTGCATAAGGAAGTATGATCAGGTTAGGGGTCAATATCGATCATATCGCGACCTTGAGGCAGGCGCGTCAAGAGAATTTTCCTGACCCGGTGGCAGCGGCCAGGGAGTGTCTGGCTGGCGGGGCGGATGGGGTTGTCTGCCATCTGCGCGAAGACCGCCGGCATATCCAGGACAAAGATGTCATCAGGCTGTGCCGGCTGAAGACCCGCCTGGACCTGGAAATGGCGGCCACGCCAGCGATGCTGAAGATCGCCTTGCAGATCAAACCGGACATGGTGACGATCGTGCCGGAAAAGAGAGCAGAGCTCACGACCGAGGGCGGATTGGATGTCGTCCGGCACAGGCAGGCGTTAAAGCCGATAGTTGAAAAGCTCCAGCGGTCCGGGATACTGGTCAGTTTGTTCGTTGACCCGGAAAAAAGGCAGATCGTAGAATCGGCTGGATTACTGGCTGATTTTATTGAGCTTCACACCGGAAAATACGCTCGGGCGTCGTATATCAAAGGGCGGACGTCAAGTGTTAAACGGGAGCTGGAGAAGATCGGGCTCGCGACCCAGCAGGCTCGCTTGATGGGCCTGCGGGTGAATGCCGGCCATGGCCTGGATTATGAGAATGTCGGGGATATAGTCAGGATCCCGGGCATAGAAGAGCTAAATATCGGGTTTTCGATCATAGCGCGTTCAGTTATTGTAGGCATGAAAAATGCTGTTGCGGAGATGCGGAGGGCAATGCGATGAAAATAGCGATCGGATCGGATCACGCCGGATTTAAGCTGAAGGAGATCGTGAAAAATTACCTGAAAAGGAAGAAGTTGGAATTCAAGGATTTTGGCGCCAGCTCCGAAGAGTCGGTGGATTATCCGGATTACGCTTTTCCGGTTGCGGAAGCGGTGGCCCGCGGCGAGTTCGACCGGGGGATACTGATCTGCGGCTCCGGCGTGGGGGTGACGATAACTGCCAATAAGGTCAAAGGGATCAGGGCGGTTAACGCCTACGACACTTATTCGGCCAAACAGAGCCGTCAGCACGGCGACTGCAATGTCTTGTGCCTGGCCGGCCGCAAGCTGACCAGGGCCAAAGCGACCAAGATCGTTGACGTCTGGCTCAAGACCGAATTTTCCGGCGAAGAGCGCCACCTCCGGCGGATCAAAAAGATCGAAAAATGAAGGCTCTTATTTTAGCGGCTGGTTACGGGACGCGCCTGGAACCGCTGACCCTAGCGGTCCCCAAGCCGATGATCCCGATCCTGAACCTCCCCACCATGCAGCACAATATCGAGCTCCTCAAAAAACACGGTTTCAAGGATATTATTGCCAATATTCATTATCACCCCGAACAGATAGAGAACTATTTTGGCGACGGGTATGCTTTTGATGTCAATCTTGCCTATTCCTATGAGGAAAAACTCCTGGGGACGGCCGGCGGCGTCAAACGGATGGCGCGCGATTTTAACGGCGTTAAAGAGCCGTTTATTGTCCTGTCTTCGGATGCTTTGACCGATATCAATTTAAACCGGCTGGTTGAGTTCCATAAGAGCAAGAAAGCCCTGGTCACGATCGCTTTGGCCAAGGTTGCGGATGTCAGGCAATTTGGGGTGGCTATCCAGGATGAGAATGGCCGGATAACGGGCTTCCAGGAAAAGCCGCAGGCCGAAGAAGCCTTAAGCGATCTGGCCAATGCCGGGATCTACGTTTTTGAGCCGGAGATCTTAAAGCTGATACCAGAAGGATTCTACGATTTTGGCCGGGAGCTGTTCCCGAAACTTGTTCAGGAGCAGGCGCCGATCTACGGTTACCGGATGGTGGAATATTGGAATGATGTGGGCGGGGTGGAGAAATATATCCAGTCTAATTATGACGCCATGAAAGGGGCAGTGCAGATCCAGATCCCGGGCAAGAAGGTCTCTTCCTCGACCTGGATCGGGGCCAGGGAGAAGATCGATCCGACCGCCAGGTTCGAGGGGTCGGTTATTATTGGCGACCGTTGTTCGATCGGCCAGGATGTCTATATTAAAGACGCGGTGATCGGCGATAAATGCGCGATCGAAGCCAGGTCGATCATAACCGGTTCGGTCATCTGGTCTGATACGGCGGTGGGGAAAGACGCGGAGATCAACAGATCGGTGGTCGGCAACTGGTGCCATATCGGTGCCAACGCGCATATTTTTGAAGGATCGATAATTTCCAACCGCTCGGTCGTTCGCATCGGCGGAGAAGTGCCTCCGAACAGCCGCCTACAGCCCAATTCTATAGTTTAGTTAATTCCCAAAACCACGCAAGTTCTGCCCCGGTTG
>JAQTLJ010000132.1 GCA_028714935.1 Candidatus Margulisiibacteriota bacterium
GCAGGTCCTCCAATTTTTCCGAGCGGATAATCGCTTCTATTTTTTGCATTTTGCTCCCCCCTGTTTAGACGCTTTCCGCGTGCTGGGAAATGTCGAGCCCGACTAGCTCTTCGTTCTCACTGACGCGCAGGCCGATCAGCAGATCGATCAGCGTCGCCAGAACATAAGTGATTATAAAAGAGAAACTGGCTGTCACTACTACCGCCAGCACCTGCACGCCTAGCTGTCCCGGATTGCCGAACAGCAGGCCGTTGGCGCCGGCCGGGTTGACCGCTTTGCTGGCAAATATCCCGGTCGCGATCGCGCCCCACACCCCGCCCATGCCATGGCAGGCAAAGACATCGAGCGATTCATCGATCCGGATGGTCATCCGCAGAACGATCATGTAATAGGAAATGACCGCGGCGATGCCGCCAATGGCGATCGCCGAGAGAGGATCAACAAAACCGGAAGCGGGAGTAATGGCGACTAAACCGACCACCGCGCCGGTAGCAACGCCCAAGACGCTCGGCCGCCGGTGGAGCCAGCTCAAGAGCATCCAGACCAGGGCGGCCGCCGCGGCGGCCGTATTGGTGACGACAAAGGCGGAAACAGCCAGGCCGTTGGCGGCCAGAGCTGACCCGCCGTTGAATCCGAACCAGCCGAACCAGAGCAAGACCGCCCCTAAAACCACTATCGGAATATTGCTCGGCTCCATGTTATCCTTGCCGTAACCGATCCGCTTGCCGATGACCAGCGCCATCGCCAGGGCGGCAAAGCCGGCAGTCACATGGACCACGGTCCCTCCGGCAAAGTCTAAGGCTCCCATCGCCCTCAGCCAGCCGCCGACCCCCCAGACCCAGTGCGCCACCGGGTCATAAACGATCGTCGCCCAGAGCGCGGAAAAAATCAGGAAAGCGCCGAATTTGATCCTTTCCACAAAAGCGCCGACGATCAGCGAAGGCGTGACGATCGCAAAAGCGGCCTGGAACATCATGAACGCCAGCGCGGGAATGGTGGCCGCGTAATCCGCATTAGCCGCCTGCCCCACACCCAACAATCCCAGCCATTTTAACCCGCCGATCAGGCCCGCTTTGGTCGGACCAAAAGCCAGGGTATAGCCGAACAGCACCCACTGGATGCTGATTAGGAACAGGATCGCAAAACACATCATGATAGTGGAAAGAATGCTTTTCTTCCTCACCATCCCGCCGTAGAAAAACCCCACCGCCGGCGTCATCAAGATCACCAGAGCCGTTGAGATCAGGACCCATGCTGTATCACCCGCGTTAATCATTACTAACACCTCCGCTCAGAGTATTAGCAATGTTATTGCCAGTGAGGATCGTTCGTGGCGCTAGGCGATTAAACTACAATTTGGTATTTCTGGATCTTATAGCCGAGCATTCTCTCGGTGATGCCGAGGGCTTTAGCTGCTTGCCTTTGGGTCTTGTGTTTTTCCAGTGCTTCTAATATCCGTTGTTTCTCGATCGACTCGACGATCTCCGGCAACGTCGCGCCGGTCGCGGTTATTTCCAACTCTTCCCCTTTTTTCAGAGTGGCAGGCAGATCCTCGGCCGTGATCAATTCTTTCTGACACAGGATGACCGCCCGCTCGATCACGTTCTCCAGCTCCCGCACGTTCCCCGGCCAATTGTAAGCCATCATCATGTCGAGCGCCGCCCGATTTATCCCTTTGACCTTCTTCTTATTTTCCTTGGCATATTTGTGGTAGAAATGATCAATTAATAGCGGAATATCTTCTTTCCTTTCGCGCAGCGGCGGCAAATAAATGGGAAAAACATTTATCCGATAAAAAAGGTCTTCCCGAAACTTTCTGTCCTTGACCATCTTTTCCAGGTCACGATGCGTGGCGCAGATGATCCTGACATCGATCTTGATCGTCTGTGTCCCTCCCAGCCTCTCTATTTCCTTTTCCTGCAGCACGCGCAATAATTTGACCTGGGTCGCCAGCGTGAGGTCGCCGATCTCGTCAAGAAAGATCGTCCCGCCATTAGCAAGCTCAAAACGGCCTAGTTTACGCTCCATCGCCCCGGTAAAAGCGCCTTTCTCATAGCCAAAAAGTTCCGACTCTAGTAAATTTTCCGGCAGCGCCGCGCAGGCGACCTTGATGAACGGCTTTTCCGACCGCGGACTGGCATAATGGACGGCTGAAGCAACCAGTTCCTTACCTGTGCCCGAATCACCGCGCAGTAGGACTGTCGCCTGACTATCCGCCACTCTCATTGCCCCTTCCAGCATCGATTCCATAATTCCGGAGCCATAGATTATATTGCCGAACTTATATTTCCCCTGAAGTTCACGTTTGAGTTTGATATTTTCTGAAACTACAGCCTGTTTGTCTTTTTCGGCCAGTTCCCTCACCCGGACCGCCTGCCCGACCATGGAACCGATGATCGTTAAAAGTTTGATGTCCTCTTCATAAGAGATGTCGCCGCGGAACATATGATCGACCGATAGCGCGCCGATCACTTTATTGCCGACCTTGATCGGCACGCAAAGAAAAGCGAATTTCCGCTGTTCGAGGTTTTTTCTCGCCTGGGTGCGGTTCAAAAACAACGGTTCCGCCTCGATATCCTGCACGATCATCGGCTGGCCGGTCTCGACCACTTTTCCGGTTATCCCCTCCCCAATCTTATATTTGCCGCGGACTTTTTCTTCCGGCGTCAGGCCGTGGGCTACCTCAATATGCAATTCATTGGTTCTGGGGTTTACTAGAGTTATCGTTCCTCGCTGCATTTTCAACTCTTCGGAGAGGACTTTCAGAATAGAATCAAGCGCCTTTTCCAGATCAAGCGCCGAGGCAAGCGCTTCGCTTATTTCGGTGAGGGCAATGACTTTAACGTCTCTCATTGGACTCATACTACATTATTGTAGCACATGTTACATTTTTGTCAAGATGACTTTTTGGGTGGTGATATCGGAGAAGAGCCGCAGGTCGCAATCATAGATCCGGACAACAGGCGCAGATCCCGCCTCTTCGGGCCTTAGCTCGGTTAAAATATTTCTTTGCCGCTCCAGCCATTCCCGGTTGAAAAAGACCTCTTTTTTACCGGCAAACAGCGCGATATAAAAAATATTCGCCTCGACCAGGTCGAGGAAAAAGTGGGAGCCGAACGAAAGATCGGGATTAAAGCCGGCGGCCGGGTCGGAGACCTCGGCCAGCGCCGCAAAACTACTGATCTCGGCAAAACTGACCGGCACCCCCAGCGTCGCGTCCCGCGTCCCCCACCGCCCCGGCCCGATCAGCATGACCGGCAATTTAGCCCGGCTGATGCCTCTGTTCAACCGGCCGATCAGCCTGGCTATCTCAAACTTTTTCTGGAAAAGCAACCCGCCATACGCTTTTGGATCAATATAGATGATCCTGCCGATCGGTTGAGAAACATTGCCGCCCATAAAGTTGCCGCTTGAAGAAAAGATTAGCCTCTCTTCGTCTGCTTCCTTGGGGAACTCAACATGCCTCCCTTCTCCTTTGGCCTGGAGCGGGCGGCATTGGACTAGATTAACCTGCATTTTCCCAGAACTGGTAAAATTGACGGTATATTCAACATCGACCGGATATTCGTAATGTTTTTCCAATGTCTTGAGCAGTCGTCGGATATCTTTAATGAATGGTGTTTTACCTGTCAGGTCGTCAAAGGTCAGGATCGCAACCGGCTGGTCCCCAACTTTATATTTTTTAGCGACAAGATCAA
>JAQTLJ010000133.1 GCA_028714935.1 Candidatus Margulisiibacteriota bacterium
GGTAAGCAGTTGCCCTTTGGCCGCAAGCTCGATCAGTTTTTGCTTCAGGCAGTAAAAGGCAAAAAGATCTTTTGCCGCTCTCGCCAGATGATCTTTCCTCTGCAGGGGCCCTTTTTGTTCGCGCGTGAACGCGACCAGGTCGCGCAGCGGAATTTCCACCGGGGAGGTTCTTTCACTTTCCATAATATTATCGAGCCCGGCGCTTAGACCGACCAGTATGTCACGCACATGATAAGCGTCGGTTTCCAGCCCGGTGGTTATCTCGCGCAATCCGTCCGGCGAAATATGGGCCAGAGCAGTTTGGCCTATTTTTAAGAGGATTTTCAGGTCGCTCTGGACATGTCTGGCAAAAGTCGTGATATCCTGGGGGTTTGGTTTAATACTGTAAGCGGACATGTTCGCCATCTGCGTGGATAATTCCGCGCCACGCCTTGAAAATGCAAGCTTTGTTACTGCCATTTTAGCCCCCTTTTATCAAATTGTTATCAAATCATTATCGGCGTGGCTTTGATAAAATTTCATTATTTGTCCGCTAGAAATTCTCTAGAAGGCCTGCTGGATCAATTCGGTCACTTCGGCAATATAACTTTCTTTACCGTATTCGGCCGCGCCTAGATAAGCTGGCGAAGAACAGGGGATGACCTGGCTGATTGGCAGGTTGAGCTCCGTAAAGAAATCGGTCAGCGCTTTAAGTTCCGAGCGCACTGCCGCCGGGTCCAGGTGATAGCCGGGCAGCCAAACCAATTTTTGACCCCTCAATTCAACTGCCAGGATCGAAAAGTAATCGTAATCGATAGTGACCCAAACCTCAAGACTGTTGCCATGCTCGGTTTTTATTTTGCTGACCGCATCGGCAGTTGCCAGGCGGAACGCCGGCGTGTTCCAGTTTGTCCCTTTGACCAGACCGGATCTGTCGTCGTAATATGACGGGAAATGGATAACCCGGCCCAGGTGCTCGTCCTCCACAACCTGAGCCCAGTTGGTGTAGTTAACAGTGTCAGGCCTGTTAGTGTAGCCCCGGTCCCGGTGGGCGTCAACATTAATGATCAGCACAAAACTTGCTCGGTTATAATATTTATAAGAAGTCAGCCAGCTGTGGACCTGATCGTGTTCGGTAAAAACCGGGGAGATCAAGGTTGGTCGTCCCTCCAGGTTTGGTTCCCAGGTAAACCACGGCCGATCGCTTCTTGGCAGCGCGGTCTCATCCGGAACGATGGGGCGGAAAGCTTTTTCCCTCCTTTCCAGCTGATGGGCTAGGGCGGCGATCCCTTCTTCTTTAAGGCTGACGTAATCGAGTGTGCGGAAGCTTTTCCTTTCCCCATGAACGGTTGCCCTTAACACTTGCCCGCAGCCGCGCGGATTATTGAAATAACCGTTAGTTGTCGGCGACAACCGAAAATTTATCAGCGCTGACGGGAATTTTTTTAAATGTGGTATGCCGTAAGATTGCATTGACAATTTATCTTGATCTTATGGTCATAATTTCAGGTATAATAGCTTTTAATGGAGACAGTAAAACTGATCTTACAGTATGACGGCACAGGTTTTTCCGGTTTCGAGCTCCAGCCGGGGGAGAGAACAATTCGAGGCGAGTGCGCCAAAGCCCTCAAAAAAGTTTATAAACGCCCCATAAAATTCTATTCGGCCTCCCGCACCGATGCTGGGGTCCATGCGCTCGGCCAGGTAATAAGCTTTAAAGCCCCGGCTTCTATTCCTCTGTCAAAGCTGCCGGTTGCCATAAACAGTGTCCTGCCGGAAGACATCAGGGTTATCATGGCTGAAAAGGCAGGAAAGGGTTTTAATGCCAGATTCGATTCAAAAGCCAAGACTTACGAATATCTGATCTTTAATGGGGCGATCACGCCGCCGCACCTGAGAAAGATCGCCTGGCAGGTTAAACCGAAGCTTGACATTGCCGCGATGAAAAAAGCGGCCAAAATTATCGTCGGCAAACACGATTTTTCCTCTTTCTGTGCCGCTAATTCAGATGATAAGAATTTTGTCCGGATTATACATTCATTCGTAATTCGTAATTCGTCATTCATCATTTGGGACGGCCAGAAGATCAAAGTCATCAGCATCATAGTCAAAGGAAATGGTTTCCTCTACAAGATGGTCAGAAATATAGTCGGGACACTGGTTGAAGTTGGGTTGGGGAAACGATCTCCCGAGGGCGTTAAAGGTATTCTCAAAGCTAAAGACCGAACAAAAGCCGGCCGGACCGCTCCTGCCCAGGGACTTTGCTTAATAAAAGTATGGTATAATTAAGGCGGAAAGGAGAAAGTTTATGAAAGTTTTAGCGATGGATAAGACGGCCGAAGAGGGCCTTAAACTCTTAAGAGATGCAGGCTTTAATGTTGATTCCAAAGCCGGCCTGTCAGAAGAGGAACTGATCAAAATAATCCCTGAATATGATGCCTTGATCGTCCGCTCAGAAACAAAAGCGACGCCGAAAATCTTAGAAGCGGGGAAGAAATTGAAAATTGTCGGCCGGGCGGGAGTCGGGGTTGATAACATCGATCTGCCGACCGCGACCAAGAATGGCATTATTGTCGTTAATTCCCCAGAAGGTAATACCGTTGCCGCCGCCGAACATACCTGGGCAATGCTTTTATCAATGGCGCGCAACATTCCTCAGGCGCATTGCAAACTGAAAACAGGCGTTTGGGACAAGAAATCATTTAAAGGGGTAGAGGTGCTCAATAAAACGCTTGGGGTCATCGGACTGGGCAAGATCGGCCGGCGGGTCGCTTCTTACGCGCTCGGGATGGGGATGAGAGTGATCGCTGCTGATCCGTTCGTGACCGCTGATTATACCAAAAGCCTCGGTGTTGAGCTTAAAAGTTTTGATGAGGTCATTAAAGAGGCGGATTTTATCACTTTCCACATTCCCAAGACTAAGGAAACGGCGGGGCTGATCAATGCCGAAACGATCGCCAAGATGAAGAAGGGCGTCCGTCTTGTCAATGTCGCCAGGGGCGGGATAATTGATGAGAGAGCTTTATATGATGCTTTGAAGGGCGGCCAGGTAAAAGCGGCGGCGCTCGATGTTTTTGAGAAAGAGCCGTGTGACAGCAGTCCACTGTTCGAATTGGACAACATTGTAGTTACGCCGCACCTGGGCGCTTCCACGGTTGAAGCGCAGGTCAACGTAGCGATCGATGTGGCCGAGCAGATAATCGAAGTCTTGAAGGGCGGGGCAGCCCGCTCCGCGGTCAATATCCCGTCAATGAAGCCGGAATTGATCGCACCGGTCAAGCCTTTCATGGGGATCGCGGAAAAACTTGGAGCGCTGGCCGCGCAGATCATTTCCGGCGCGATCTCTAAAGTAGTGGTTGAATACTCTGGAGAAGTGGCCGAAAACAATGTGTCGCCATTGACGACCACGGTCTTAAAAGGATTGCTAACGCCGATCATGGACGTGGCGGTCAATTTTGTTAATGCTCCGATCATTGCTAAAGAGCGCGGGATCGAGATCGTGGAAAGCAAGAGCAAGGAAGCTAAGGATTTTGCCAGCCTGATCTCGGTTAAAATAGCGACCCCAGAAGGGGAAAGGGAGGTTGGGGGGACGGTTTTTGTCGGCATGCGCGACCGCCTGGTTTCGATCGACGGCTACCGGGTCGACGCGGTGCCCCAGGGCCATCTGCTGATCATCAGTAATATCGATAAGCCGGGGATGATCGGCAAAGTCGGGAC
>JAQTLJ010000134.1 GCA_028714935.1 Candidatus Margulisiibacteriota bacterium
GGCGCCATGCTTGATCGCTTCGCCGGCTTTCTGGACGTCGTTGACCGCAGTTACCATAATGACCTCGAGTTCGGGGTCGAGCGCTTTGATCCGTTTGAGGGTTTCCAGCCCGTTCATCCCGGGCATGCGGATATCAAGGAACGCCAGGTCAAATTTCTGTTCGGTAGCGACTTTGAGGGCCGCTTCGCCGGAAGCCGCCAGGAACAGCTTGTACTTGCTTTCCAGGATCAGCGAAAATGATTCGCGGATCGAAAGCTCATCATCAACGACCAGGATGTTATTCATGGGCAAAGCGGTCAAGGATGATCAATGCTTGCTTGCGCAGTTCCGGGTTGGTTAAAATGCTGCGGGAGATCGTATCGATCATCCCTTTGGCGCCCTTGGCGGCCACGAGCGAGGGGCCGAACTCCGCGGCCAGGGCCATTTTAACGATCTTGGTGACGGCTTGTTCAATCGTGTCATCTTTGGCCAGTTCAGCGGCTAAACCCTTTTCAAAAAGGTTGAGCTTCTCGATCTCGTGGTCTTCCAGCTCTTTGCCGAATTCCTTACCAAGGATCAACGGCAGGAAGTCTTTGGTCGGGGTCCACTCTTCTCTTTTTCTGATCTGTGTTCTCATTTGAATCACCTCCGCGCAGTATATACAGCAAGCTTATTGCCACGCTTGGAGCAGTACTTTAGCATAAAAGGATGTGCAATTCAAACGGATCTGGGGGGAAAACGCACTCGTTTATGAGCTTTCTAAACCGAGTTTTTTTTCGAGGTTCATGAGGGTATTGCGGTGGATCCCCATCAGCCGGGCGGCCTTTGTCTTTTTCCCGCCCGCCTGGTCCAGCGCTTTGCGGATGAACGCCGCTTCAAACTTTTGCACCGCTTTAAACAAGTTGGTTTCTTTTGTTTCAGGTTGGCCGGGAACCTCCCTTTGGATCTCGGATGGGAGTCCCTGCGCTTCAATGTGATCGCTCTTGCAGAGGACGACCAGGCGCTCGATCAGGTTCTCGAGCTCGCGAATATTTCCCGGCCAGTCATAACTCTCAAACAATTCCAGGACATCCCTCTTTATCCCCTTGATGTTCTTGCCGAATTCGCGGTTATATTTATGCAGGAAATGGCCGGCCAGTAGGCCAATATCTTCTTTTCGGTCCCGCAAAGGCGGGAGATGGATCGGAATGACATTCAAACGGTAGAAAAGGTCTTCCCGGAATTTATATTTCTTGATGGCGGCCCGCAAGTCGGAATTAGTGGCGGAGATGAGGCGGGCGTCGACCGGGGTCGGGTGGCTGGCCCCGATCCGCTGGACCTCTTTTTCCTGGATAGCGCGCAGCAGCTTGGCCTGCATGGCCAGCGGCAGGGAGCCGATCTCATCCAGAAAGAGCGTGCCGCCGCTCGCGATCTCGAATTTCCCGATCTGGCGCTCGATCGCGCCGGTAAAGGAGCCCTGTTCGTGGCCGAAGAGTTCGGATTCGAGCAGGTTTTCCGGAATGGCGGCGCAGTTGACCGCGACAAAGAGCTTGTCCTGGCGCGGGCTCCGGTTATGGATGGCGCGGGCGACCAGCTCTTTACCGGTACCCGATTCCCCGGTGATCAGAATCGTGGCGTTGCTGCGGGCAACATCATCAACGGTCTTGAAGATCTCCCGGATCTCCTTGCTTTTACCGACGATCTTTTCGAATTGGAAATCCCTGTCAATGATCTGACGCAGCGAAGTGTTTTCCTGCAGGAGATTTCTCTTTTCCAGGACCTTCTTGACCTGGTCTTGCAGGGCGTCGATGTCAAAAGGCTTGGTGATATAGTCATAGGCGCCGATGCGGATCGCTTCGACCGCCTTCTTGACGGTGACGACCGCGGTGACCATGATGACCTCGATCGAATCGTCATGCCCTTTGATCAGTTTCAAGACCTCAATACCGTCGATCTCGGGCAGGCGGATGTCGAGGAGGACAAGATCGATCGGCTGGCTCTTGACGATCGCGATCGCTTCCTTGCCTGATTTGGCCAGGTGGAGGTTGTAATCATCCTTGAGGAGCAGCTGCATGGAATCGCGCATGCTCTTCTCATCGTCAACGACCAGGATATTGGCTTTTGGCTTTTGGACTTTCTTTTTTTTCACTCTGCCTGCCTCTCGCTGGAAGAAGGGTATCCCAACTCCTTCCGATAATAAGCGACCGTCCGGCGGTCGATCTTTGCTCCCTGTTTTTGCATTGCTTCGGTCAGCTGGCTGTCGGTAAAGGGATTGCCCTTATTCTCATGTTTTAAAAGCTCAACCAGCATCGCTTTGGTCCGCGGGACCGTTAGTCCTTTGGGCCCCCTGGGGCAGAGGAACTTCAACGGGAACAGCCCGTGCGGGGTCTGGATATATTTTTCCGCCACCGTCCGCGAGATCGTTGACGGGTGCAGGCCAAACTCGTCCGCCAGGCTTTTCTGCGACAGGGGCACCAGCCAGGTGATCCCTTTCGAGAAAAACACCTGCTGGCTCTCGGTTATTTTTCGAACGATCTTCTCTAAAGTTTCACTCCGGCGCGAAAAATCTTCGATCAGTTCTTTGGCGGCTTTGAGCTTGGCCTTCAAGAACTCCCTGGTCTTGGCATCGGTTTTGGGGTTGTCGAGCATTTTGAGGTAACTGGGAGAAAGATTAATGACCGGCCCATATCTGGTTTCCAGGTTCACCAGCTTGAATCCCTTGTCTGCTTTTTCCACCGCATAAGAAGGGATAACATGCTTGGTTTCGCCGCCAAATGACGACCCCGGATTGGGATTGAGATTGTTCTTAATGAAAGCTGCGATCTCCGCTACGCCGCTTTCGGGCAGGCCCAGGCTTGCCGCGATTTTCTTGTAGTCCTGGTTTCCCAGGTCTTCCAGGTGCTTTTCAACCGCTTTGGCCAGGATTTCCTGCAGCGCCTCGTTCTCGAAATTGTACGCCTCGATCTGGATCAGCAGGCATTCTTTCAGGTCGCGGGCGCCGACCCCTTCCGGCTCAAAACCTTGGACGATCTTCAGGACCTTATCAACGGTCGGGCGGGAGACGTCGAACTCTTTCATCAACCCTTCCCGCAGGCGGACATAATTGATGACAAAACCGAAATCATCAATGTTATCAATGATCTTCTGGGCGATATTAAAATGGGCTTCCGGCAGGTCCTCAAGCTCTAGTTGTTCGAGCAAGTGGTCTTCCAAGGTTTTGGTGACGCTGCCGATATTTTCCAGGCCGGGCAGTTCGGTAAAATCAGCCTCTTTTTTGATCTTCTTGTCCGAGGTCAAGTAGCGGATGAATTCGACGTATTCGTCCTGGCGCTCAACCTCCAGCAGCACGTTCTCCTCCGCCTCCTTGGCAATGCGGTCGACCAGCTCCAGATAGGGGAGGCTTAAGATCTTGAGCATCTGCAGCATCCGGGGGGAGAGGAGCAGATCCAGCGTTTGTTTCAGGTCGTGTTGAACCCGGAGTCCAAGCATGCTATAATTATAACATAATCGACGCGGGGTAGAGCAGTCTGGTAGCTCGTCAGGCTCATAACCTGGAGGTCGTGGGTTCAAATCCCACCCCCGCTAGATTTTAAAACCTTCCTAATGAGAGAGTTTGGCAAAGATATCGGCGATTCATTGTCCCTCGGTTTTGAGCTAGTCCTGCCGACCCTGCTCGGCGCTCTGGCCGGTTATTATATTGACCGCCACTTCTCG
>JAQTLJ010000135.1 GCA_028714935.1 Candidatus Margulisiibacteriota bacterium
CTTATAAACGGCCGACAATGCTGCTCCACGACCCGAACCGCCTGCTGGATATCGCCAAGAACTGCGGGCAGATCCAGATCGTCATCGCCGGCAAAGCGCATCCCGCCGATATCCCCGCTTCGATCCATATGGACCAGATGCTCAGCCGGATCACACAGCTCAGCGGCGAACGCAAAGACCTGCGCCTCTGCTTTATCGAGAATTACGACACTTATTTTGCCAAAATACTGACCAGCAGCGTGGACGTCTGGCTGAACAACCCGCTTCCGCCTTTCGAGGCTTCCGGCACCAGCGGGATGAAGGCGATCACCAACGGGGTCATCCAACTCAGCACCCTGGACGGCTGGATCGTCGAAGGCGCTAAGATGGGGATCGGCAAGATCTTCGGCTATGTCCCGCCGCCCGGGGAGATCGGCAGTGAATGTGATTTCAAGCTCAACGAAGACGCGGCAGAACTTTATAAGAGCCTTGAAGAGCTGATCCCGCTCTATTATTCCGCCCAGCACGGCAACAAATCAGAGTCCAAATGGGTCGACTTAATGATCAACTGCCTCGCCGCCAGCGGCTACTTCAATACTCACCGGATGGTCTCGGAATATAAAGCACAGATCTGGGGACAGTAATTATAACCGCGCCAACCCTTTTTCCAGGTAATTCTTGACGTAATCGGCAACAGCGTCCTCCAGCGGGGTGAACCGGTAATTAACGCCGGCCCGGCGCAATTTAGCCAGTGAAGCTTCGGTAAAATACTGGTATTTATCCCTGATCGACCCCGGCATCTCAATATATTCAATATTAACCGGTAAGCCGAGCGCCTTGAAGATCGCTCCGGCCAGGTCGTTCCACGTCCTCGCCCGCCCCGTCCCCAAATTATAGATCCCTTTCATCCGCTGGTTCCGGTAAAAGATGTCCATCACTTCAACCGCATCTTTAATATAAATAAAATCGCGTTTTTGCTCCCCATCTTTGTATTGCGGTTTGTAAGACTTGAACAGCCTGATCTTCCCGTCCCGCTTGATCTGCTCATAAGCCTTGACCACCAAACTGCGCATTTCTTCCTTATGGTATTCATTCGGCCCGTAAACATTGAAATATTTAAAACCGACCACTTTATCGGCCAGCTTATTCTCTAATAACCAGAGATCGAACAGCTGCTTCGATTGGCCGTAAAGATTAAGCGGCTGGTATTTATGGGTGTATGCGTCCTCATCAGAATAGCCGAGCGCCCCGTCGCCGTACGTCGCGGCAGAACTGGCGTAAAAGAACGGGATATTGTTCTACAGCGCATACTCGCAAAGGGTCTTGGAGTACTCAAAATTATTCCGCTTTAAATATTCGGCGCTTGTTTCGGTCGTTGAACTGCACGCCCCAATATGAAAGATCGCCCGGACTTTTTTAGCGGCCTTGCCCTGGCGCAGGGCGGCGATAAAATCCTCTTTGTCCTGGTAATCCACATAAGCCTTACCCTCAAGATTCTTCATCTTGATCTCAGAGTCGTTGTGGTCAACGACCAGGATATCCTGTTCGCCCGCCTGATTTAATTTCCAGAGAAAGCAGCTGCCGATAAAGCCGGCGCCGCCGGTCAAAACGATCATGCCAGTAGTTCTTTTATTTTCGCCAGCAGGTCTTCGGCCTTAAATGGTTTGGTGATATAAGCGTCCGCCCCCATCTCTTTGCCCTGGGCGATATCCTGAGCCTGGGTCTTGGCGGTCAGCATAATGATCGGTATCCTGGAGTAATTACTGTCAAACTTCAGCATCCGGCAGACCTGAAAACCGTCCAATTTGGGCAGCATGATGTCAAGGATGATTAGATCCGGTTTTAAGGTCCTGGCTTGCTGTAAACCATCTGATCCGTCTTTGGCGATCAGTACCTCATATTTATTTGCTTCCAACCTTAGCCTGACCGCTTCGACCATATCTTCCTCATCTTCGATCAAAAGGATCCGTGGTTTATCGCTCATTGACTTCCCCCTTTGGTATAGTAAAAATAAACTTCGAGCCTTTCCCTAATTTGCTTTCGACCCACATTCGGCCGCCCTGCATCTCGACTACGCCTTTGGTAATGGACAGGCCCAAACCAGCGCCCTTGGCCTCATTTTTATCACCGATCATTGTAAAACGGGCAAAGACCTTGGGCATGTCATTCTCTGCTATCCCAATCCCGTCATCGCTGACAAAGCATTTAACCTGGGTTCCCTCCACCTCCACTCCAACCCGCACTTGACCATTCGGATGCGAATATTTGATCGCATTATCTATTAAATTCGTGAACACCCTGAGCATCAGGTCATAATCCGCCCAGGCTTCGACCTGCTCGGGCTGATAACAATCAATGGTAATATTCTTCTCATCGGCCTTGCTCTTCAAAAAACCGGCCGCTTTCCGCACCAATTCACACATATCAACCCGCTGCCGTCTTACGACCAAAGAGCGGCTTTGGATCTTGGAGAGATCCAGCAGGTTTTCGATGATACTCGTCAGACGGTCGAGGCTCGACTGGGAAGATAATAAAAGCTTGTTCTGCTTTTCATTTATTTCGCCGACAATGCCGTCAATGATCAAAGAGATATTCTCCCTGATGACCGACAGCGGCGTGCGGAGCTCGTGGGAAGCGGTCGAGACAAATTCATCCTTCATCTGGCTGACGCTTTTCAGCTCCTCCATGGCCTCAAGCAGCTGCCGGTTCTTTTTTGACAGCTCAGCGCGGTGCTGGTTAAGCAGCTTGGAAAAATAGTAAATGGTGGCGGCAAAAAGGAAAAAAGATATGGTCGTAAAGACCGCCTTATTAAAAATTGACCTGAGCAGCTCCTGCGGTGAAAGCGTGAAACCCGGCGCGTAAACCGGGATCGCCCCGGTATAGGCCAAGAGCAGCAGGCTGAGATAAAAGATCGCCGAAAAAAAGGCGATCACAAAAACCGTGAAGGAGAAATAAGAGAACAAGCCGAATCCGGAAACGATTATCAAGACCAGATACAGGAACCAGTACGGGCTTTCCACCCAGCCGGTTATATAAATAAGAAAAGTCACCGCCAGAATGTCAAATAAAAGGAACAGGCTGCTGATCGAGGTTATCTGCCAGAGCTCAAAATGCTTTTTCCCGCTATAGATCAGATGGGCCAGCAGATTGTAGGCGCCCACGAATAGTATCAGCCAAAGGCTCAAGCCGCCATCGAGGTTCCAAACCCAGGCATAGAACAGGAGGGCCAATCCCAATATGACCAAAACATAGCGGATGCGGATCCCCCAGAAAAATTTATCCCTGATGTCGCCGACTAAAAGATTTCTTTCGTTTTGTTCAAGCACCATGCTGTTATTTGATCCAGAACATCCCCGTTCGTTTGATGTATTGCCGGTATTCTTCGCCGAACGTTTTGCTCATTATTGATTTTTCTTCCAGATAGGCCTGGACCCAGATCAAGGCCAAAATGAACATGCCGAAATAGAACGAATATACGGCGGCCCAAACCCACCACCAGCCAACAATAACAAAAATATAACCCAGGAATTGGGGATGACGCACGAATCGGTACGGGCCCGAAGTGACCAGTCGTTTGGGCAGGTCAAAAGGGAGCATGCCAGCCCGGAAGAATTCCAGCTTGGCCCAGGAGGCGATCGCCACTCCCAGTGCGATAAAGATCAAACCAGCAACCCGCCA
>JAQTLJ010000136.1 GCA_028714935.1 Candidatus Margulisiibacteriota bacterium
GAACATCGACCTGATCACCCGCCTGATCCTGGACCAGATCGAAGGGTTGAAATACGATCATGACTTTGCCCAGATAATTGCGATCGCCAGGGAAGAATTAGCCAACCTGGCGCAAACGGCGGCGGATTTCGGCGAGCGGCGGACAAGCTTTCTGCGTTTCAAATTCGACCTCTGGATGAGCCTGGCCGAGGTCCTTGTCTGGGACGATCAGTATCCCGCAGCCGTCACCGAGCTCAACGCGCTCCTGGCCGCGATCGATGACGACCACCTGGCGGACCTCCTGCCCGCCAAAGCAACACTGCTCCGGACCCGCATCCGGATGAATTTGGCGGACATCTATCGCTACACCCGTGATTACGAGCACGCCATACAGAACTATCAGGAGCTGATCAACC
The DNA here is from genome assembly GCA_028714935.1 of Candidatus Margulisiibacteriota bacterium. Lineage (GTDB taxonomy): Bacteria > Margulisbacteria > WOR-1 > O2-12-FULL-45-9 > O2-12-FULL-45-9 > JAQTLJ01. The sequence continues at coordinate 396 of JAQTLJ010000136.1, forward strand.
TTTATCCCGACACCAGCGGGCTCTCCGATGACCTGAAGATCATTCTCGCGCTGGCACACCTGGGCCTGGCGGAAATATACCGGGTGGCTGATGAGCCGCTACGCGACCATACCAGGGCGGAACAGGAATACCAGGCAGCGCTGACTCTCATCGACCAACTGCCGGCAGAAAGCGCCGCCCGGCACCTGCCGCTGGCCCAGATCTACCTCGGCCTGGCCAACCTGGCAAGAGAAGGGTCCGGCACGCTCCAGCATGACCTGAACCTGGTTCACGACTATATTAACAGGTCCCACACTGAACTTCACCAGGTTGACAATCCTCCGCCGATGGTCGAGGAGCAGATCCACGATATTTACAACGATCCAACGATCAATTCCCGGGTCAGCCCCGAACTGGTCATCAGCACCGAGCTTTTCCACGGCAGTGACGGCCGGATGGAACAAGAGCTCCAGATCGGGACGCATATCCCGTTCAGCGTCATTCCGGCGCTGCATGAGGTAACCTACCTGCACCTCTTGCTGAATGAGCAGATCGATCTCGGCCCGGAGGACACTGCCATCTCTTCCACCTATCTCGGCCTGCGTTTCAGCCCGCATTCAAACTTAACCCTTGAACTCCTGGGGAATCTGGGGACTGGCGGCCAAGGGAACCAGCTGAGATATTTCCGGCAGCCGGAGATCAAATTCAGCCTCTTTTACTGGAACCCGTACGTGACCGCCGGCGCCTCCGCCAACCTGGAATTCTCCGGCGCCGACAGCGAAGCCCGGCAGGAAAACTTTGAGCGGTTCAGCTCCTTCAACGCCCAGCTTTACCTTAACTTGTTCTTTACCGAGCTGCGCGGCCTTGAGGGGCTGCGGCTCGGCGTCGAATACGATACCGTCCCCTATACTTTTGCCGGTGAATTTTTACGCCGGCATACTTTCAGCTTTGGCGCACGCTACGAGCTCGAGATCACCGACTGGCTGATGCTGAGGGCCCAGGCGCTCGGTACGGTTTATAACGGCGACGACGGCGCGGAAATGGGTTTCAACGGCGGCCTCGGGACGCAGTTCAATATCCTGGACTTCATGCGCTTCAATCTCGGCTGGAACCACCAGTACACCCCGGATTACTCGATGGATAACGTCAGCGGGAATCTCATTTTTACTTTTTAGCTGAAATTTCCGCCAAAAGTTGACGATAATAATATAGGGAAAGATTATCAGAATATCCGAAGATCAGGATATCAGAATAATAAGGAGGAAAACAATGGTTGTAACAGGAATGGAAATCAGGCCGCTGTCTCGTTCAGGTCAGTCTGCGCTCAAGGCAGGGCCCATCAATACCCGGCAGCTGGTAGCGAGATATAATCGCTATGCCGCGCCGAATATGCTCCCGACCTTTGCCGCTTTTGGCATGACCAATATAATTTTGCTGGGGACCGCTGGCGTTACCAAACGGAGAGAAATTGCCCTGGTCGCCATCTTTGCGATGATCAATACCGCCAGGGAAGTGATCAGCGCCTGCAGAGTGCCGGCCGAAAAAAGGGAGAACCTTTCACGCGGCGGGCTGATCGCCCGCACCGCCGGGGTTTTACTGGCCGGCGGCGGCTTTATTACCGGCCTCGCCCTGACCGCCATGCATGCCGTTACCCCGCTGGCCCAGGCGACAATTCTTCCCGCTCTGGCGATCGGCCTGGTCACCCTGGCCGTGGAAAAAATCGTCAGAATGGTCAAAGAGCGGTCCAGTTTTAGAAACTTGAAAGAATCAACCACCAGCGCAAAGATCGCCCAGCAGGTTGCCCAGGCGATAAAAGACAATGATCTTTCACAGCGCGTGCAGATTAAGCTGTTGAGAAAATGGTCAAGGGAAGTCGTCAGCCGGGAGGAATTAGGCGTCCTGCTGTCAGTGGCCAATGAATTGGACGCCAAGGTCAAGAAATCAGTTTCGCACCAGCTCGCCAAAAGAGCGGCCAAATGCGGAGATTACAGCTTGGCAGCTAGTTTAAGAGCAGCCTAAGAAGGAGTGGTGATATAAAATGGTAAGCGTTTCGGGCGTACTATTAAATCTCTGGGGTACAGTTTTCGGCGATGATTCAGAACCGGAAGAGGCGGTAACCCTGCCCGGCTGCACCGCCCCGGGAGAGGAAGATTCCTGCTTGTCGCAAGGCGGCCGGCCGGCGTACGAAACGCCCACTCCCCCCAATCCGCAATACGATTATGATATCACCGATCCCGAGCGGCCGCCCGTTGTCTGGCGGATCTACGGCATCGAGAATTGCAACGGCTCAATCGACGGGATCTCCGTCAACGTCAATTTCGGCCCCGACGGCACGGAAACAGCCGTCTTGACCGAGGCCGATGACGGGACCTTGACCGCCACGATCACTCACCGCTTCAACCAGCAGGTCGGTTATCCGATCCCCGCCACGATCACCGGCAGCAATGGCGAAACCGCCCGCATTGATCTCTCGCCGCCAAGCTGGGCGGACCCGGCGCAGCCTGATGATGTCTGCGTTGATAATACCGCCCCGCTGGTCAGTTCCCTTTATGATATCCAGGTTGACCCGGGCACCACGATCAACGAGGGCGAAGCGATCACTCTTTCTTTCCCCGCCGCCGGTATCACAGAATGCGATGAATCCATTGATCATCTGCAAGTATCCTTCATTATTAACGGCATTTCTTATCCAGCAACTCTGGATGGCGATGTCTGGACCGCTTCCGCCACTTTAACAGCGGCCGGGACTTATCCTTACGGCATGTTAGTCGAAGATACTGACCGTGGCACCTTCACTGAGGAACCAAAGCCGTACGAAGCTACCCCGACGATCACGGTCAATGCAACAGCAGAAACTTGTTATGCGATCCCCGATTACATCTATGACCGCAGCCCGGACGACGCCTTCATTTACCGGGGCGCTAACACCGAATTCACCTGGACGATCTCGGAGCTAGACGACTGCAACGGTGACCCGCTCAGCACCGAAGAAGGAGCGCTCACCAGCAACGCCGCGGAATTCCTGCATTGCAGCACCTGTGATGACGGGCCGACCGTTGAGTATGACCCGGCAAACTACACTTTAACGGTCGTATGAGCAATCCTCCCTGCCGTTGACAGCGGCCCGGCCACAGTTAACGTCCAGAATACGTATGGCAATTCGCGGGCGATCGACCTTTACCTGACGGCGATCAATTCGCCGGAAGTCGCGACCGCCGAC
>JAQTLJ010000137.1 GCA_028714935.1 Candidatus Margulisiibacteriota bacterium
GCTTTGACTTTGGCGGTTTTGAAGGTTTTGGCGAGTTTGGCGACCTGTTTGATGTTTTCTTTGGCCGGGAGCGCGGCGGGCGGCGGGCCGGCCCGGAACGCGGCGAAGACCTGCGCTACGACCTGCGCATAACGCTGGAAGAAGCAGCGGTTGGAATTGAAAAAGAACTCGAGGTCACCCATTTTACTTCCTGTACGACTTGCAAAGGGACTGGCAGCAAGCCGGGAACGTCGCCAACCAAATGCTCCACCTGCCACGGCAACGGCCAGGTCAAGAAGAGCCAGCGCACCATTCTTGGCAGCTTCACTCAGATCGTCCCCTGTCCAACTTGCCGCGGCGCCGGTGAGGTTATCCAGTCACCCTGCCCCGACTGCAAAGGGACCGGCCGCGCCAAGAGCAGGCATAAAGTTAAAATCAAAATCCCGGCCGGCATCGATTCCGGTTATCGCTTGCGGATCGCCGGCGCCGGCAATGCCGGCAACAAAGGCGGGACACCCGGCGACCTATACGCTTTTATTACCGTTGAGCCGCACGCCGTCTTTAATCGTGACGGAGAGAACTTGTATTATCGGACCAAGATCTCATTTATCCAGGCGATCCTTGGCGACGAGATCAAAATACCAACGCTCGACGGCAATGCGACCTTAAAGATCCCCCCCGGGACACAACCCAATACGAATTTTAGGCTTAAGGAAAAGGGGTTGCCGGCCTTAAACCGGCGCGATCACGGTAGCTTGTATGTTTTGGTGGAAATTGAGATCCCCGCCAAACTGACCCGCGAGCAGGAAGAGCTGCTCAAGAAATATAAAAATGCCTAGGTTTTTTGTCGCCCAAGAACAGATCCCGGTGATCACTGGAGCAGATGTCCATCATATCCGCGACGTTCTCCGCCTGAAGATCGGGGACAAACTGGAACTCTCGGATGGAGCCGGTAAGATTTATGAAGCCAGGATCTCACAGATAAAAAAAACTGAAATTATCTGTGGAATAATCGCTTCGCATCAGGCAGAAAGTGAACCGCTGGCCAAGGTGACCCTGGCCCAGGCGCTGCCCAAAGGGCAAAAGATGGATTTCGTGATTGAAAAAGGCGTTGAGCTTGGTGTTGACCGGATCATCCCGGTGGTGACCGAACGGACGATCGGCAAAAAGGCCAAGCTTGACCGTTGGCGAAAGCTTGCCAAAGAAGCGGCCGAACAATCCGGCCGGGCGATCATTCCAGAGATCTCGCCGCCGGCCAGCTTTGACGAGGTTTTGAAAATGCAGCCTGACTTTGACCTCGCCCTTATCCCCTGGGAACTTGAAAAAGACAACTCTCTTAAAGAAATCCTTTCCAGCAGCAAAGCACAAAATACAAATTACAAAATACTAATCCTAATCGGGCCCGAGGGCGGTTTTTCGCATCAAGAAATTGACCAGGCCAAAGCAGCCGGATTCCAATCGGTCAGTTTGGGCAAAAGGATCCTGCGCACGGAAACCGCCGGACTGGCCGCTCTGGCCGCCATCATTTACGAACTGGGATGAGTCAGCCCGCTTTTTACACCTTCGGCTGCAAAGCCAACCAATACCAGACCGACCTCCTCCGCGGGCAGCTAACCGAGGCCGAGAATACTTGCGTGATCAATACCTGCACGGTAACGGTTGACGCGGCCAGGTCATCGCTCCGGGCGATCCGCCGCGCCCTGCGTCAGGGGAAAAAAGTCATCGTCTGCGGTTGTTTAGCCAGGCTTGAGGGCGATAAGCTTAAAAAGCTCTTTCCTGAGATCGAAATTAGCGACATTGATTTCCAAGCCCCTGGAACCCAGCGCCTAGTCCCTAATGTCCGCGCCAACCTCATGATCCAGGATGGTTGTGAAAATTATTGCAGTTACTGCATTGTCCCTCACGCCCGCGGTAAATTACAAAGCAAACCGATCGACCAGGTCGTCAAAGAAGCCGAAGCGTTAGTTCAGGCCGGGACCAAAGAGATCGTCCTGACAGGGATCAATCTTGGCGCTTATCAATACAGCCTGCCAGAGGTCATAGGTCGCATGTCATTGACCAAAGGTCTTCTGAGGATCCGCCTGAGCTCGATCGAGCCAATGTACCTGACCAGGGAGCTGATCGATTCGGTTGCCAACACCCCAAAGGTCTGCCGCCATTTGCATATCCCTCTTCAGAGCGGGGACAACAATATATTAAAGGCAATGAATAGGAATTATTCTTCCGGGAATTATCTTGAGCTGGTTGGATACATTAGGAAAAAGATGCCGGATTGCGGCCTGACGACCGATGTCATTGTCGGTTTCCCCGGCGAGGGAGAAAAAGAATTCCAGAACACGATCGACCTTATCCAGCAAGTCAATTTTAGCCGCCTTCATGTTTTCCCTTATTCGCAAAGGCGCGGCACCCCGGCCGCCATCATGCCCGGCCAGGTAGATGGAAAGATAAAAAAGGCCAGAAACAAAGTTTTACGGGACTTAGGAAAGAAGCAGATGGGTGAGTTTGCCAGCCAATATTTAAACCAGGCAGTTGAAATACTGATCGAACAAAAAGGCGAAGGGTTAACGTCTAATTTTATCCGCTGCTTTTTTAATGATCCCGCAGATTCCTCAGGCAGCCTTAAAAAGATCTGCGCCTCTTTCATAACTGATGCGGGAGAGATACGAGGATAAATAGAGAGGGCCCCGCCTCTCCAAAGTTTCCATGTTTCCTTCGAAAAGAAAAGGGCCCTGCTCTTTATAACAGAATCTGGGTGCCGAAGTTGATGCCAACGCCTTTCATGGAGTAAGGCAGATCAACTTTGCCGGAACGGATGATCGAATAACCGAGCTCAACGAATGATTTTCCGCCGAGTCCGATATCCCCCTGGATGCCGTAATAGATCTGGCCTCCATAGGATCCTGTCCTAGCATCGCTGCTTGTCTTGCTGCCATAAACAACGTAGTTAACACCGCCTCCAACATAGGACTCGATGCCGCCCATGACATCAGCCGGGATATTGATGACGCCATCGACGAATATCGGGATGGCCTTCTTTTCAACATCGTTGATGTCTTTGCCTGATGCTCCGCCTAAGCCGAGCTTCCAAGCAACAGCGTTCTCGCCAAGCCCTAACATTGGGCCGATACCCATCGGATCAGCCAGGATCAGATCGCCTCTGGCGACCATAACTGACTTACCCATGACGTATCCTGCAGATATTCCGGTGTTCAGACCCCAGCCGAACAATCCTCCACCCGGAGCTGCTCTAACAGCTGACGGTGGCGGTGGCGGTGTCGGAGCTACCGGCGGTGGCGGAGCAGCTTCTCCTGCTTCCATCTCCGCTTTCCACACCTGCATGCGGGCGATCGTGGACTTCTTGTCAACCTGTGCCTGCTTCATTAAAGCAGTTTTACCGGCTTTCCTTAATCTGATGATCTTCTGATCCAACAGCTTCAGGTAAGCGCGACCAGCGTCCAGCTTTTCAGACGGTGATCTGGTGTCAACTTGAGCCGCGACCATTCCCGCGAGCAATGCTACAAACGCGAAAACAGTAACTAATGCGATTAATTTCTTCAATTCATTTCACCTCCTTTGAGTCCCGAGCTTTGTCGAGGGACTTTATAACGCGGAT
>JAQTLJ010000138.1 GCA_028714935.1 Candidatus Margulisiibacteriota bacterium
CTTTTAATATTGCTGCGAAAATAACCCAAGGTACATGGATTAAGGAGGATCAGATATGCCAGGATACAAACAGCCCTGCCGCTACTGCAACGAATTGATCTCGTCCGATGCCAATGTCTGCCCGCTATGCGGAAAAGTGAACCCCGTCGGGTCGCCGCGCTGTCCCAAATGCCGCAACCCGATTAAAGTTGACTGGAAGAAGTGTGACAATTGCGGTCTGCCGTTGCAAACGGCCTGTCCCAAATGCGGACAGCCGACATTTTTCGGCGATTACTGCGATAAATGCGGCGCCAGGTTGACAGTTGTCTGCCCGCAATGCAAAAAAGAACAGCCGCCGCTCGGCGAGCTTTGCGCCGAATGCGGCAAACCGTTAAAAGGGGGTAAAAAATCATGACGCTGCAGGCCTTTACCGATAATTTTGCGGATAACTCGACTGAAGCCGGATTCCAGTTCACTTTTTTCTGCGATCTCTGCCGTGAGGGGTATAAGACAAAATTCCTTGAATCCAAGACGACCAAAAAGGCGGGTTTTCTTAAAGGAATAGCCCAGGGCATCTCCATGGCGGCCTCGATGATGGGTAAATATAACGTCGGTTATAATGTCGAGCGGGGCGCCGACATACTGTCCCAGCGCTTTGGCGGGATGTCGCCGGAGTGGCAGAAGGAGCATGACCAGGCGTTTGAGACCGCCCAGAACGAAGCGAAAGAGCATTTTCACCGCTGCCCGAAATGCAAGAACTGGGCCTGCGACAACGACTGGAACGAACAGGAAGGCCTCTGTGTTGATGATGCCCCGCGCCAGGCGACTGAAGTCGCCTCGGCCAAGGCCAAGAAAATGGTCAAAGATATTGAAGCCAAAGCGGAAATGACGACCGTCTTTGCCGGAGAGGTCAAGAGCAAGCAGACGATCTGCCCTAAATGCGGCAAACCGGCCGGCGAAGGCAAGTTTTGCAGCAACTGCGGCGCGACTATCGGTCTGTTGAAATGCGGCAAGTGCGGAGCAGAGAGCCCGGCCGGGACACGGTTCTGCGGCGAATGCGGCGGTCGGCTCGGTTAGGTCAGGGCTTAGCGGCAGAGAAAAGCGGGGTGCCTTTGGTTGTATGGGTATCGATCCCGCGATTAGCCAGCTTATCGGCTTCCACATTCTCTTCCCGCGCGGTGTGATAGATGCGGCAATGTTTGAACTTTTTGATCAGCGATTGTGTGTGATAATAAAGCGGGATCAGTCCTTCATTCTTGACTTTATATTCTCCGTTCAATTGTTTAACCAGCAGTTCTGAATCGCAAAAGACCTCAACATTTCGTTCGCCCAAGTCCAGGGCTTCTTCCAGGCCCCGGATCAAGGCCATATATTCGGCAACATTATTGGTGGTCTTGCCGATATAGTCGGCGACCTCCAGCAGCGTCTTTTCATCGTTGCGGATGATAATGCCGATGCCGGCGGGGCCGGGATTCCCCCTGGCGGCGCCGTCGGTGAAGATCTGGGCATTAGCGTTCATTAACGTTTAGCGTATAACAATTTAATAAGTTTGGCAAGCGGATAGGTATTAATGATGTCTTTTGGCTCCAGCCAGCCGCGCCTGGCGGTCATGACCCCGTATTTCATTGCTTCCAGGCCGGCCGCAGCGTGGGCGTCGGTATCGATCGACATCATGACCCCGGCTTCTTTAGCGCGCCGGCAATGGAGGTCGGAAAGGTCCAGCCTTTCCGGATAAGCGTTGATCTCCAAATAAGTGCCGGTCTCTTTGGCGGCCTTGATAACATCTTCAATGTCAACCTCATAAGGATCACGCTTGCCGATCAGTCGGCCGGTCGGGTGGGAGAGAAGATTGACATATTTATTCTCCAGCGCTTTGATTATCCTCCTGGTCATCTTTTCTCTCGGCATCTTGAAATTAGAGTGGACCGCGGCGATCACGACATCAAGGACTTTTAACACCGAATCGGGGAAGTCGAGCGTCCCATCCGGGAGGATGTCAACTTCCGCGCCTTTGAGGACGCGAAAGCCATTAAGTTTGCCGTTCAGCCGGTCAATGTGGGCGAGCTCTTTAATGATCTCTTTTTCTGTCTGGCCGCCGGCGACCCGGGTCGACTTGGTATGGTCGGTGATCGCAATGTATCCATAACCTAATTCCTGCGCTTTTTCGACCAGTTCTTCGATCGTGTTGCCGCCGTCAGAATATTTGGAATGCATCTGCAGGTCGCCGCGGATGTCGGCAAGTTCGATCAAGTCCGGCAGTTTCCCTTTGCGGGCGGCTTCGATCTCGCCCGTGCCTTCTCTCAGTTCCGGCGGGATATAAGGAAGTCCAACCGCCTTAAAAACTTCGGCTTCGGTTTTCCCGGCAGTCCATTTCGTTCCCTTGAAGACGCCGTATTCAGACACTTTCAATCCCTTTTTAACCGCCATTTCGCGGATCAGGATATTGTGCTGCTTGTTGCCGGTAAAATAGTGGGCGGCGGAACCAAATTCTTTGGGTTGGACGACCCGGATATCTGCCTGCATCCCGTTCCTTAAGATGACGGAGGAGCGGGTCGGTCCCTGCGAAAGCACGCGGTCGACTTGCGGGAAAAGGGCGAAGGCTTTCATGATCGGCTCAGATTTCTTGGCCGTGACCAGGATGTCGATATCGCCGACCGTCTCCTTGCCGCGGCGGTAGGAGCCGGCCGGCAGGATCTCCTCAACCTCTTTCAACTTTTTAAGCTGGTCGACCAGGGCCGTGACATATTGGTCCGCTTCTGAGAGGAGAAACCGGCCTTTGACCCGTTCTTTTAAGGCGATCCCTTTCTTGATGTTTTCGATCTTTTTTTCCTTAAAGCCGGGGAGTTCCTTAAGCAAGCCTTTGGCGACCGCTGTTTGCAGTTTATCAGCCGTATCGATCTTAAGCTTCTTTCTAAGCATTAGGGCGGTCTTGGGGCCGATACCGGGGACGCGCATCATTTCGATGAACCCGCGCGGGAATTCCTTGAGCAACTGCTGATGGTTCTTTTGTTTGCCGGTCTTGATCAATTCCTCGATCTTGAGGGCAATATGCTCGCCGATGCCCGGGATCTCTTCCAACTCTTTAATCCCGCCCTTTTTATAAACAGCGGACAAGTTTTCGGAGAGGCTCTCAATGTTCTGGGCGGCTTTCTGGTAGGCCCTGATCTTGAAGCGGTTCTCGTTCTTGAGCTCCAGCAGCTCGGCGATTTCCCAGAAGACTTTAGCAAATTCGGTGTTTTCCATGATACTGAGTGTATTCTATTACTAGGGTTTGCCGGAAGTCAATTTTAATTTGACAGGGCAAGGCAGAAATGCTAGTATTAAATTGTTAAAGGACCTAGAGTCGGTGGGGGATATTCGTGAAATACCGTTCCACTAAATTTATCTGGGTTTCCTTATTTTTCCTTGCTGTAGCTTTAGCCACGCAAGCGTTTGCTGTCAACAGCCCCCCGACAGCCTGGTTCACACAGTCATACGCCGGCACCCAAAACACAAACAGCCTGACTTTTAAATGGGATGCGTCCGATTCGGACGGGACTGTATCTTATTCTTATTACAGCCCTGATTCATCATCCTGGTAGTACTTATCTTCTA
>JAQTLJ010000139.1 GCA_028714935.1 Candidatus Margulisiibacteriota bacterium
GGCGATCTGGGCAATGATCTTTAGTGCTTTGATCTTATCGATCTCAACCCCGGCCTCCAGCGCGGCCAGCGATTCTTTGTAAAGGGTGATGATGACCCGCAGGAGCCGGGACTGCTTTTTTAGAGTCGTGAACTGGTCGACCGGATCGTAAGCGCTCTGATAAAGAAAATCTTCACGGATCGACTTGGTAACAAAGAGGATCAGCTGTTCTCGGGCAGAAAGCGCGTCCAGGCCGATCAGCCGGACGATCTCTTCAAGTTCCGCCTCTTCGGAGAGCAGGCGCATCGCTTCCGCCCGGATCTTGCTCCAGTCGTCAGCGATCTCGGTTTTGAAATAGCCGCTTAAATTGTCCAGATACAGGGAATAGCTGATCAGCCAGTTGATGGCCGGAAAGTGCCGCTTGTGGGCGAGGGCGTAATCCAGGCCCCAGAAGACTTTTACTATGCGCAAAGTGTTTTGCACGACCGGTTCGGACAAGTCTCCGCCGGGCGGGGAAACCGAACCGATGATGGTGAAAGAACCTTTGCGCCCGTCGGAACCGAGACAGACGCCATAGCCGGCCCGTTCATAGAAATCGGCCAATCTGGTGCCGAGATAAGCGGGATAACCTTCTTCTCCCGGCATCTCTTCCAGACGGCCGGACATTTCGCGGAGCGCTTCCGCCCATCTTGAGGTTGAATCGGCGGAGAGCGAAACGTTATACCCCATATCACGGTAATATTCGGCGATCGCCGATCCGGTGTAGACCGAAGCTTCTCGCGCCGCGATCGGCATATTGGATGTGTTGGCGATCAGAACGGTCCTTTCCATTAACGGCCGTCCGGATTTCGGGTCTTTCAGCTCCGGGAATTCGATCAGCACGTCGGTCATCTCGTTGCCGCGCTCGCCGCAGCCGATAAAAATGATAATATCGGCATCCGCCCATTTTGCCAGCTGGTGCTGGACGACAGTTTTCCCGGAGCCGAACGGTCCCGGGATGCAGGCGGTCCCCCCTTTGGCGATGGGGAACAGAGTGTCAATGATCCTTTGGCCGGTGATCAGCGGTTCTCGGGCCGGCAGTTTAGTGGCGAACGGCCGCGGTTTTCTCACCGGCCAGCGCTGGAGCATCGGAATTTCCCTGCCGGCGACCCTGGCGATCGTTTGGATCACGGTAAAAGAACCGGACTTTATCTCTTCAACTTTCCCTTGGGTGTCGGGCGGGACCATGATCCGGTGCTCGACCAGGCTGGTTTCCTGGACGGTGCCGAGAATGTCGCCCGGTTTTACCTGATCGCCGGTTTTAACTTTGGGCACAAAGTCCCATTTTTTCTCCCGGTCCAAAGCATTGACGACAATCCCTCTTTCCAGGAAGGCGCCGGATTTGGCCTGGATCTTATCCAGCGGGCGCTGGATCCCGTCATAGATCGAGCTGATCAGGCCCGGGCCGAGCTCAACTGAAAGCGGCAGTCCGGTTGATTCCACCGGGTCGCCCACGCCGATCCCGGCGGTTTCTTCATAAACCTGGATCGAAGCGGTGTCGCCCTTAAGCTCGATGATCTCCCCGACCAGGCCTTTTTGGCCGACCTTAACCACATCGTCCATTCTGGCATCCGCAATACCGGCGGCGACGACGAGCGGCCCTGACACCTTGATAATTTTACCCGCTTTGGTCATCTTCTTAAAATTACCTCCGCTCCGATCGAATTCCTGATCAAATTATCGATCTGCCTGGCAGCCAGCCCGATGCTCCCCTGATTATCCGGCATCATAATTATATTAATGCCCGGCCGGGCGTTCAGTCTTTCAATCTCCGGCTGCAGGTCGGCCGCCAGCCTTTCGGAGATAAAGACCAAGGCCGGCTCAGCATTGCCGGTCGCTTGTTCCAGGGCGGAGCGAGCTTCGCTTTCACTGTCGGCCGGAAAGGTTTTGATCCCCAGGATCGCCAGGGGTGAGATCAGGTACTTTGGAGCGATGAATTTTATCTTATACATATGATTCAATACTGGCCCGGTCGACATTATTTTTTTTGCAGATCAGGATGAAACGGATCGTTTTTGTCTCATTTTCCTTCGCGAGCAGGAACCCGGCCAGCGGTTCGATGCCGCCGATCATATATTTAGCTTTTTCCAGCCGCAAAAGCGGCAGTGTCTTGAGCAGGGCGGAGTAATGTTCATTAAGAGCCAGGTCGAGCGCCCGAAAGCCTCCCTTTGCCTTATAAGCTTCTTTAGCCGCGGCAATGGCGGCGAGGAGATCCTGATCGTCAATGACCTTTGTTTCTTCAAAAACTTGAAGTCTCAGCTTTTCGAAACTGACGGTGCTGATCCTGGAATAATGTTCGATCTCTTTCTGGCCGTTATAAAAAGCTCTAAACAGGATCTTTAGGTTCAGGTAATCATATTTTTTGAATAATACGCGGATAACCTCATTACCCGGGGCAATAAAATCCATTAGATCTTTTAAAGCCAGAAGCTCCAGCTCAGCCAGTTCCTCAAAATTGAACGGCTGCTTAAGGTGAGACAGGTGTTCAGCATAAGCGGATTCCATCAGGACGGCGTAAGCCGACTTAAAATCAGGGGCGGCCGCCATCCTGGTGATCTGGGCGGCGGAAAGCATCCTGGCTTCCAAAGCCCTGATCCTGCCCGTACCGTAGAAATATTCCTGCATGATCACTCTCCGAAAAGCAAACCGGCCACTTTGACCTCGGTTTCTTCCCTTAAACGGTTGATCTCGGCGGTTGACAGCTTTCGCTCTTTTTGGATCTCGCTGTAAAGGGCGCTGAGAATACTTTGCTTGGCCTCCAGGAGCGCTTTTTTGGCTTTGAGGCGGGCCGGGACGAGATAAGAACGTTTTACTTCTTCTGTCCGCAATAGGATTTCCTTCTCGATCTCTGTCTTCAGCGCCTCTTTTTTTTGGTTATGGGTGATCTCCAGATGTTTGATGCGTTCGGCCGCTTCCTGTTTGACCTTGGCCGCTTCCGCTTCCGCTTCTGCGATTATTTTCTTCTCGATCTCCAGCAGCGACATTTATAATTTGATCCCGCTGACCAGAAGGATCGTTGCCAGCAGACCGAGAACCGCATAGGTCTCGACCATGGCAGGCAGGATGATCGCTTTTCACGTTTCTTCCGGTCTTTTAGCTACGAGAAGAATGCCGGCCGCGGAGGCCCGTCCCTGATAATAACCGGAGATCAAGCCGGCCATGCCGACAGGTAATCCGGCGAAAAATAATTGGAGCCCGGCCGCAGTGGAGACAGGGACCCCGACGCCCAGCAGGTTGATCTTCATCATGATGTAGAACGCGCCGAGAAACCCATAGAAACCTTGTGTCCCCGGCAGGGCGATCATGACCAGGAGCCGGCCAAATTTATCCGGGTCTTCAGACAGTACTCCAGCCGCGGCTTCCGCCGCCACCGCGATGCCCCAGGCCGACCCGCAGGCGGCCAGGAAAGCGGCAAACGCTGCTCCCGCAATTGCTAAACCTAACCCG
>JAQTLJ010000140.1 GCA_028714935.1 Candidatus Margulisiibacteriota bacterium
GTGTGCTCTTCCGATCTGAATCCAGGGTGTCGGTTATTTTCCTGACCTCCGGGGGGTTATTGGACATGGTCACGATCCCGCCGGCATTATCGGCGATCGGGCCGTAAGCGTCCACCGACATGATGATCCCGGTCGTGCCGAGCATGCCGACCGCAGAGATCGCGATGCCGTAAAGCCCGGCAAATTTATAAGAGATCAAGACCGCCGCGCAGATCGCCAGGATCGGAAAGATCGTGCTTTTCATGCCAATCGCCAGACCGGAAATGATATTCGTCGCCGGGCCGGTTTTGCAGGCTTCAGCGATCTGTTTTAAAACTTTCCCCGAGGTGTACAGTTCCGATATCAAACCGATCGCCACACCGACTAAAATCCCGGAAAGGATCGCCCAAAAAACGCCGATCTTGCCCAGGATCAACATCGTCAGGAAATAAGAAGCGATAATAAATAAAACACCAGCCACATAAGTAGCGTAGCGCAGCGCTGCCTGCGGATTCAAGCCTTGGACCAGCTGAATGAACAGGACGCCGACCAGTGAAGCAATTGTCCCGACCGCGATCAATAAGATCGGCAGGATCATCCAGGAAAACGCGGAGGACGCCATTAACGCGCCGATCGCGACCGTGGCCACGACCGCCCCAACATAAGACTCAAATAGATCCGCTCCCATCCCCGCTACGTCACCAACGTTATCGCCAACATTATCGGCGATAACCGCCGGGTTGCGCGGATCATCTTCAGGAATGCCGGCTTCGACTTTGCCGACCAGATCGGCGCCGACATCGGCCGATTTGGTATAAATACCGCCGCCAACGCGGGCAAAAAGAGCGATCGAGGAAGCGCCCATCGAGTAGCCGCTGACGATCAGGGCTTTCATCGCTATTCCTTTAACAAATAAAAACAATATCCCCAAACCTAAAACTCCGATCGAAGCGACCGCCATGCCCATGACCGCTCCGCCGGAAAAAGCGATACCCAAGGCTTTTGGTTGATTTTTCTCCGCCGCCGCATTGGCCGTGCGCACGTTCGCGCGGGTGGCCGCATTCATCCCGATATAGCCAGCCAGCATTGAACACACCCCGCCAAAAACGTAGGCCAGGGCGACATAGACATTGATCAAGGCAGCCAGGATCGCAAAAACCACGATCAAAAAAATGAGGACCGTCCGGTATTGCCGGTTCAGATAGGACATCGCCCCTTCATATATCAGACCGGCGATCTCCTTCATTTTTTCCGTCCCGGCCGGCTGACGGAGGATCGTTAAATAAAGGTAAAGCGCGAATAGAAGCCCCAGCACCCCGGCGATCAAAGCATAAGAAATATATCCCATTTTATTTTCCCCTTTCCACTTATTAAAAATGAAGACAAAACAAAAGGTGATTATAGGGCAATTGCTACATAGTGTCAAGGTTTGGTAGAATAGGATGGTGTTCAGGATCACGGAAAGACAATATACTATAATAATGAAGCAGGCCCAGTCCTGCTATCCACAGGAGTCTGGCGGCATCCTGGGCGGGAGAGAAAACACGATCCTGGGTGTTCTCCCGATCGCCAACAAAGTCGTTCAGGACCGGACCGAGGTCTTTGGCCTCTCCGCAGAAGACATTGAACGCGCCTACCATTTTCTCACCAAAAACGATCTGCACTATTTGGGCGTCTACCACTCCCACCCCAGAGGGATCCCCGTCCCTTCACCGCAAGATCTTGCCCATCACCAGAAATACCTGTTCATCGTTGGGCTTCAGGACCGCTATAACCCCGAACTTTACGCCTGGCGCGTTGAGAATGGAAAAGTTTTTGCCGAAGATATTAAGATAATCAGCGACGTCGGTATAACAGTAGTAGATATTGTAACCGGCAAACCGAAACTATCGCAAAGTGCCCCACCCATCTACCTGGACCGCCTCGCCCAGATGATCGATGATTTCATCGCCGGCGTCGAGCCGCAGTATCATCGATACAACCCGGTCAACTGGGACGCGTCAACCTTCAGCACTTTTGCTTAAACTGATAATAAAGCCAAAGTAAGAATCTTTTCCTCTTTAAGGCTCCCGACGCCAGGATATTATATTTCTTCATTAATTCCTGCCGGACTAATTCCTTTTGTCCGGTGCTAAGCTTCAAGGACAGTAATTTTTGCAGCGCTCGAACCCGGAACCTGTCCATCCCCCAATATTGCCTGGAAAGCTGATCCGGATGCCCGCCCCTTTTGACGATCAGTTGTTCGTCAATAAAGGCGATCGGGTAACGCAACGACAGGCGCAGCCAGAGATCATAATCTTCGCAAACCGGCAGCGATTCGTCAAAGCCGCCCAGCTCGTCCAACATCTGTCGCTCCATAAGGATGGAAGAGGCGCTGATGATGCAGAGCGGCAGGCACTTATCAAAGATCCAGCCGTGGTATTTTTGGTGCTTCTTCATTTGATTTAAATGCTCCCCGCCCCTGAGCCATCTTTCACCGGTATAACAAATCTTGTATTCGGGGCCCCTCCGCAAATACTCCAGTTGTTTTTCCAGTTTTTTCTTTTCCCAAAGATCGTCCGAGTCCAAAAAAGCGATATATTTACCCGCCGAAACCGAAACCCCAAAATTCCTCGCCGCCGCCGCTCCCCGGTGCTGTCTTTGAAAAACCCTGACCCTCTGATCCTCTGATACTCGGATATTCTGATGATCTGACCCAGACCCATCATCAACCACGATTATCTCAAAGTCCTGGAAACTCTGCGCCAGGACAGACTCAACAGCTTCGCGGGTAAATTCCGGGCGATCGTAAGTGGGGATTATTACTGAAACTAACATCTCTCTATTCTACCATGTCCCCTTGCTTTCGCCGTTCCTTCGGAGTTATAATTTTCCCATTATGAACTCATTATTTGTGGCAATCGTCGGCCTGGTCCTATTCGGTCTCGGTTACTATTTTTACGCGACTTTTATTGAAAAGACTGTCTGGAAGGTTGATCCGGGAAAAAAGACCCCGGCCGTCACGAATTATGACGGGCTTGATTATATTCCGGCCAGTCACTGGACCGTTTTATTTGGCCATCACTTCTCTTCGATCGCCGGCGCCGGTCCGATCATCGGGCCGGTTATTGCCTGCGCTATTTTTGGCTGGGTGCCGGCCCTGATCTGGATCGTTATCGGCTCGATCTTTATCGGCGGTGTGCATGACTATTCCTCTCTGATCCTTTCCCTGCGCCACGGCGGCAATTCCGTCGGGCATGTGACCGAAACCGTTATCAGCCGCCGCAGCCGTTTTGTTTTTTCGATCTTCCTCTGGATCGCGCTGATCCTGGTCGTCGCCGTCTTTGCGGCCGTGACCGCTAAAACCCTGGTCGAAGAGCCGAGGATCGTCATCCCCACTTTTGGGCTGATCGGCGTCGCCATCTTTGCCGGCCTGATGCTCTATTACTGGAAGGTC
>JAQTLJ010000141.1 GCA_028714935.1 Candidatus Margulisiibacteriota bacterium
CATCAGCGGGTGAGCCAGAAGCGGGCGCTGGCCCAGAGCAGTACGGCCAGGGCCAGGGCCAGAAGCTTTAACCAGATATTTTTAGTGAAAAAATCTTTAAGCACTGCTCTTCCCTTCCTTATTTTGGCCCGGCCTCTGCCAGGTGGCGAAATCGCATTTGGGGTAATTGATGCAGCCGTAAAAGACTTTCCCGCGCCTGGTCCTTCTTTCCACCAGATCACCCTCGCACTTCGGGCATTTGGCTTCGATCTTTTTCAGGATCGGTTTGATATTTTTGCACTTAGGATACTGCGAGCAGGCCAGGAAACTGCCGAAACGGCTGTGTTTAATGACCATTTGGCCGCCGCACTTGTCGCATTTCTCTTTGGCTGTTTCCGGCGTGCCCTCCTCAACCAGGGCTTTGGTATATTTGCATTTTGGATAACCGGAGCAGGCCAGGAAATCGCCGTAGCGCCCCTGACGGATGACCAGCGGCTTGCCGCAATCAGGACATTTTTCCTTGGTGGCGATCTCTTTTTTGACTTTTTCCATTTTTACCTCGGCTTCGGCGAGCGCCTTGGAGAAGGGCTCATAAAATATTTTAAGGATTTCGACCCAATCTTTTTTACCGGCAACGATATTGTCCAGGTCGTCTTCCATATGCGCGGTGAATTTGATGTCCATAATGACGGGAAAATGTTTGACCAGTAGGCCGTTGGTGGTCACGCCGATCTCGGTCGGCTTCAACGCCTTGCCCTCTTTTTCCACATAACCCCGATCTTGAATGGTCGAAAGGATCGGCGCATAGGTTGAAGGCCGCCCAATACCCCGCTTCTCCAGTTCTTTGACCAAGGAAGCTTCGTTGTAACGGGGCGGCGGCTGGGTAAAATGCTGATCGGGAGCAAGTGAAAGCAGGGTCAGCTTTTCCCCTGCTTTAACCACAGGCAGGTTCCCGGCTTTTTCCCCATTAGTCTCTTCATCGTCCTCGCTTTCGATGTAAACCTTGATAAAACCGTCGAATTTAAGCGTTGTCCCCGTTGCCCGGAATTTATAATCTCCGGCTATGATATCAATTGCTGTCTGGTCAAAAACGGCCGGCATCATCTGGCAGGCGACGAACCTTTTCCAGATCAGCTCATAAAGTTCGAGTTCATCGGGCCTTAAGCTGTCTTTGACCTTTTCCGGGTGGCGGAAGACCGAAGTGGGGCGGATCGCCTCATGCGCATCCTGGGCCTGCTTCTTCTTTTTATACTTCAGCGGCTGCGGCGGAAGATAATCTTTGCCAAAGAGGTCATGGATATATTTTCTGACGGCGCTTTCCGCTTCGTTGGCGATCCGGACCGAATCGGTGCGCATGTAAGTGATGAGACCGACGCGCCCTTCACCTGTGACATCCACGCCTTCATACAGTTTTTGGGACAGGACCATTGTTTTTTTAGCGGAAAAGCCGAGCTTGCGCGAAGCTTCCTGCTGCAGCGTGCTGGTGATAAAGGGCGGAGAAGGGTATCTATTCTGCTCCTTTTTGGTGACCTGGTGGACGATGAACTCCACTCCCTCAAGTTCTTTTAATATTTTTTTCGCTTCAGCCTCCGAGCTGATGACTTTCCCTTTTTCTTTCGGGCTGACACCGAGCGGTTCTTCGCCCCGGGCGATCAGCTTCGCCGCAAGGTCGGCTTTTTCCTGGTTAGCCAATTTGGCGAAAATATCCCAATATTCTTCTGCTTTAAAGGCCTTGATCTCTTCTTCCCGTTCGCAGATCAGCCGGACGGCGACCGATTGGACCCGGCCGGCAGAAAGCCCTTTCCTGACCTTTTTCCAGAGGAGGGGGCTTAATTTATAACCGACGAGCCGGTCGAGGATCCGCCGCGCCTGCTGGGCATTGACCCTGGCCAGATCGATCTCGCGGGGGTGCTTGACCGCGCTGGTCACCGCTTCTTTGGTGATCTCGTTGAACTCGATCCTTTTAACTTTCCCATTCTCGCCCAACAGCGCTTTAAGATGCCAAGCGATCGCCTCGCCTTCGCGGTCAGGGTCGGGAGCAAGAAAGACAAGGGCGGCTTTTTTAGCGGCAGCTTGCAGTTCTTTGATGATCTTTTCTTTGCCTTTGATGATCTTGTAGTTTGGCTCGAAATCATGGTCAATTTTTACGCCGATCGATTTAGGAGGGAGATCTCGGACGTGTCCGCCGCAGGCCTCGACCGTAAACTCCTTCCCCAGGAATTTTTCCAGCGTCCTGGCCTTGGCCGGCGACTCAACGATCACCAGATTTGTCTTTTTAGCCAATTTCTAGCCTCCTGCAGATTTATGAATGGTAACAGACAAGCTTACGTCTGTCAAATTATAAGCAATTTTATTGCCACGAGGAGGTCACGGGGAAAGTGACGCGAATGCGACAGAAGCCTTTTGACGGACCGTAAAGCGATCATAATCAACCGCGTTCCAGGTGAACATGCTCTCGTGATATGCCGCTTTCCCGATCTTTGACGCGGCAGTTGGCGCCGGCAGCTTGGCCAGGAGGGCCTTTTGCGCCCGCAGTTCCGCCGCGATCGGGACCTTATTTATCTGGTCAAGCGCGTAACGCATGTTCCGGTAATAATGCTGATACGGCGGGACACCCTTGTAAACATAGATCAGGTCCCAGAGGTCTTTGGTCTGGCGATATTGTTCATAGTAATGCGTGGTGCCGATCAACCTTGATGTTTCGTAAATGTTCTGGTAGACCGATTTGAACCTGGTACTGCCGTTCAAATAACCGGTCAGATTGGCTTTACTTGTGGGGTAGCGTTTTCCATAGGTGCTTTCGGCTCCGGCCAGCGCCAAATAAAGGCGGTAATCGATGCCGAATTTATCGGCGCAATAAACGATCTCCTGCTCATGGCCCCGCAGCGGGCTCCAGGGATAGCGCTCCAAAAATTTTGAGATCTTGACTGCCCGGAGGTCCTTAGCGTAGCCCAGACCTGATAACAACAACAGGGCAATAAAAATGAGGGCAAATTTATTAATTAAAGACCGAAATATTCCCATTTTTCGTTAATAGCATTATAGCATAAGCTGCCGCAGTAATTATTCTCGATGTCATAGAAGTCGTATCTTTCCAGGGAGGCATTGTATTCGGGGTAGCCGCTGATCTTAAACCGGATATAATAATAGTCCCAGCCCGGGAGACAATCGTTAAAGTCGGATTGGGCGCTGGCTACGGCCGGCAGAAAAGCGAACATTATCAGCAATACAGTTAATATTCTTGTCATGATCTGTTAATTACGCCACCTTTGCTTCGTTAGATAATGCCGGCGATTTCAGTTTTTGCCCCAAGTCTTTACCCCCGATCATTAATAAGGTAAAATTATGTCATGCCCGCAGCTCAGATCCAAATTCTCCCCGAAGACC
>JAQTLJ010000142.1 GCA_028714935.1 Candidatus Margulisiibacteriota bacterium
GTCGGGATTTACAGCTTTCAATCGCCGACGATCGACCGCAAGGTCTTTCTGATCCCGATCGAAAGCGCGCAGTATCTGCTCGATCTTCCCGGCAGCGCTAGCGAACTTTTTATTATAACCGACAATGTTGCACGCGCCCGCCTGACGGCCGGCAGTATCGCTGCTGCGCTGGGAGAGGGCTACCGCGTTACCGCTTGGCAGGATCAGGGGGCGATTTACTTCTTCCTGGAGCTGGTCAAATGGTTGTACCTTATTATCTTGATAATCATGGTCCTGATGTCCGCTTTCACCATCCTCAACACGATGTTCATGACTGTGCTCGAGCGGACGCGCGAGATCGGGATGATGAAGGCGCTGGGGATGGCCAACCGGCAGTTGGTGGTTATGGTCTTGCTCGAAGCCCTGGTGCTGGGGGCTATGGCCAGCTTAATCGGCGCGGCTCTGGGTGCTGGTTTAAGCTATTTTACCAGTATCTATGGTTACAACATGACCAAGACCGTTGAAAATATGGAGTTCCCAACCTTTAATATTGTTTACAGTGATTTCAGCTGGAAATATATCCTGATCAGCTTTATAATCGGGATGATCTGCTCGGTTTTAGCGGCAGTCTTTCCCGCCCTGAGGGCGGCAAAACTAGAACCAACGGAGGCACTACATGAAATCTAAAATAAAATTCCAAGATACAAGAAACAATGACCAAACAAATTCCCAATTGGTTATTGCACCTTGGTTATTGGTTATTATTTGGTTATTGTCTCTTGGTAATTGGTCATTTGCTATAACGGGCGAGGAAATAATCAATAAGGTGGACGCCAACATGACGTTCAAGACCGCCCGGTCAGAGTCGAAGATGGTGATCCATGTCGACCAGGAGGTCCGGGAAAAGACGATGGTTTCCTACGACCGCGGGACCGACACCGGCTACGCCGAGTTCCTCTCGCCGGCGCGCGACAAGGGGGTCAAATACCTTAAGATCAAGGATAACATGTGGATGTACCTGCCGTCGGTCGACAAGATCATCAAGATCTCCGGCGCGATGCTCCGCCAGTCGATGATGGGCTCAGACTTTAGCTACGAAGATGCGCTGGAGAGCACCAAGCTGTTGGAAAAGTATACGGCGACGCTGATTTCCGAAGAGGTCGTCCCGTTGACTTTCCGCCAGGGAGAAAAAACAGTTACCAAGCAGCGGCTCTGTTATGTTGTTGACTTAACTGCCAAGGTCAAGGACGTGACTTATTTTCGTCGCGTTGTTTATGTGGATAAGGAGCTTTTTGTCCCGGCCAGGGAAGACCTTTTTGCGATGTCCGGGAAAAAGCTGAAAGAGATGGCCATGGGCGACATCAAGCGCTTTGGCGCGCGATATTACCCGATGTATATGATGATGAGCAATCTCCTGCGGGCGAACTCCAAAACCGAAATGTATATCACCAAGGCGGAATTTGATATACCTGTGGACCCGAAAGTATTCACGCAGGGTAATCTGACGAAATGAAGGCGCTGTTGGCGTTAGGGCTCTGGTGTTGGGTGCTAGGGACCATGGCATTTGGCCTTGAACTTAGCGGATATTACGAGAACGATGTCCTTGGCTTGCTGAAAAAGGACTGGAGCACTGGCGCCGGAGATCTGAACCGGCTTCGCCTCAAGCTTGACCACCAGCTTAATAATAATGTAGCGATCCATTTGGAGCCGCGTTACTACTTTTTACTTAAAACAAATGATCTTCCTTTAGAAGGCGTGTCCAGCCTTGATAAGCTGACCTGGGACAGGTATTACGCTAAGGCCAAGCTGCCCGCGTTTTCCATTACCGCCGGCAAACAGCGCATTGCCTGGGGTTGCGGCTATATCTGGAACCCGACCGATATTTTTAACCCGTTCGTCCTCTCATTTGCCGTTAAAGAAGAGGATGAGTCCAACGTTGAGTCGGTCAGATTGGAAGTTCCGGTCGGCGAGGCGGGCGGGGTAGATGCATTTGTTTTGACCGGGAAACCTTGGGAGCAGACGGGCAGGGGGCTAAGGGTAAAGGGGAATGTAGGCTTGTTTGATCTCTCCGGCAGTTATGTTGATCAGGGAACGCTTGGCCATCAGATCGGTTTTGACGCAACGGGAGACATTCTCAAGGATATCGGGGCCAGAGGGGAGATCGCCTTTAAAACTTCGGCCAGCGGCGAAGCCTATATCCAGTCAGTTTTGGGCTGCGATTATACGCTTGATAATGGCATTGGGTTGAATTTGGAGTATTACTTTAACGGGTTAGGGAATAAGGACAAGCATAATTATAACTGGACAACAGGCCAGTTGGGCATGGACTATCTTTTCCTGAGCGCCAACAAAATAATCGATGAATTGACGACCGTGACGGTTTCGTTGCTGACCAATCTAAATGACGGCGGTTTCATGATCTATCCGCAATATGCGCGCAGCCTGTCGCAGAACCTTGACCTGAATCTTGAGGGGATGGTCCTGGGCGGCCCGGACAGTTCCGAATTTGTCCCGCCGCCAGCCGTTGATATATATGGATTTGGCGGCTGTAAGATGATTTTAATCAGGCTGGTTTATAACTTCTAAGAGGCAACTTTTATTTCTTTTTCTTCCTGATGAACCAATAGACGATCGGCGGAATGAGCGAGCCGATGACCAGGGCCGGAAAGATCGCCCAGTAATACCACGGGGACTTCTTTTTGCTCTCCTTTTTCATGTTTTTCCTCCCCTTTTTCATAGGCATGGTTGTATTATTCTATCATTCTTATGTAATAAAGCAATAAAATTATGGTAGAATACGAAAAATGTCAGAATTATTTAACCTTGCCAATTACGGCCCCAATGCCCACGCTGAACGCGTGCTCCTATCTTCGGTCGCGATCCTGCTGTTGGGGATCTATGTTCTCCTGCAAAATCGCAAATCGACCGGCAATTTAGCCTTTTCTTTGATCTGTTTTTGCATGTTCGTCTGGCTCTCCGGTTTCGGCTTCATGTCTTTTGTCAAGAAAGAAGCGATCACTTTGTACTGGTTCAAGTACGCGGAAGCCGGGGTCTGCTTTATCCCCGCCAGTGTTTATTTTTTTGCGGTATCCTTTGTCAGCCTGTTTAAAGAAAAAAGGCATTGGGTCGTGTTCTGTTATTCTGTCTCAACGGTCTTTGCCGTCCTCCTGCTCTCGACAGATTATTTTGTCAGCGGGGTGCACAAGTATTACTGGGGCTATTATGACCTGTTCGGCCCCCTGGGCCACGCTTTTATGGTCTATTTTGTTTTGCTGATGATGGCGTCCATCTACCGCTTTTACTACGGGCTGCGCCGGGCCAGGACCGAGCACGCCCGG
>JAQTLJ010000143.1 GCA_028714935.1 Candidatus Margulisiibacteriota bacterium
AGTGCTTTAGTTTTTAGTTTGTTGATTTCCGCTTTTAATTCGTCAAGCATATTAATTACTCTCGGGGCAAGCAGCACTTTTTATATTTTTTGCCTGAGCCGCAGGGACACGGATCGTTGCGGCCGACTTTGATAGCCTTAGCGGCTGCCACCGGTCTTGGAGCTTCCCTGGCCGGTGCGCCGTAGCTGACCGCCTTGACTTTCGGGCGGGCTTCTTCGGGTTCCCAACGATTGTTGGGTTCGGCCAGCTGGACCTTAAAGATCATGCCGACGATCTCTTCTCTGGCGCCGCGCATCATCTCCTGGAACATCGTGTACCCTTCGATCTTGTATTCAACTAAAGGATCCCTACCCCCTATCCCCCTAAGCCCTATCCCCTCGCGAAGATTATCCATGTTATGTAATTGCTCGATCCAGGCGTTGTCGATGACGCGCAGCATGACCAGCCGCTCGATTTCGCGCATGATCTCGGGGCCGACCTCATTTTCGCGGGCGGCGTAAGCCTGTTGAAACGTGGCCAGCAGGTTATTTTTTACTTCTTTTCGTTCCCCGATCTCTTTCAAAGCTTCCAGGCCGGCGATCGGGATGATCTCATTGACCGATTTGATCAAACCATCAAAGTCCCACTCATCCGGATGGATCTTTTCCAGCAGGTAAGTATTGACCTGGTCCTCGGCTACCTGTCCCATCATTTCCAGGATCTTGGCTTTAAGCTCTTTTCCCTCAAGGATCCGGCGGCGGAGCGAATAAATGGTCTCCCGCTGTTTATTCATTACATCATCATATTCCAGGACCTGTTTTCTGATGCCAAAATGGTATTCTTCAACTTTCTTTTGCGCTCGTTCGATCGTGTTGCTGATCATCCCGTGTTCGATTGGGGTATCTTCTTCAATGCCAAGCCGCTCCATCATGCCGGCAATGCGCTGGGAGCCGAACAGCTTCATCAGGTCATCTTCCAGCGAAACATAGAACCTTGAGGCGCCGGGGTCGCCCTGCCGGCCCGACCTGCCTCGCAGCTGGTTGTCGATCCGGCGGCTCTCATGCCGTTCGGTGCCGATAACGTACAAACCGCCCATATCAACAACGCCTTCGCCCAGGACGATATCTGTTCCCCGGCCGGCCATGTTGGTCGAGATCGTGACCGTCCCCTTTTGGCCGGCTTTAGAGATGATCTCGGCTTCCCTTTCGTGCTGTTTGGCGTTCAGGACGTGGTGAGCAATACCGCGGCGGCGCAGCATTTCGGAAATAAGTTCGGAGTTCTCGATCGAGATGGAGCCGACAAGCAGCGGACGGCCGACTTTGTGCTGGGCGGCGATCTCGTCAACAACCGCTTTAAATTTTGCACGTTTGTTTTTGAAAATAATATCCGAGTGATCGGTCCGGATCATCACTTTGTGCGAAGGAACGACCATAACTTCCAATTTATAGATCTTCCAGAACTCGGTCTCTTCGGTCTTGGCGGTGCCGGTCATCCCCGCGAGTTTATCGTATAACCGGAAATAATTCTGGAAAGTTATCGTCGCCAGCGTCTGGGATTCATGCTGGATCTCGACTTTCTCCTTGGCTTCGATCGCCTGGTGCAGCCCCTCCGAATAGCGGCGGCCCTGCATCAAGCGTCCGGTAAACTCATCGACGATGATGACCTCGCCCTCTTTAACGACATAATCAACATCCTTTTCATAAACATGCAGGGCGCGCAGCGACTGGATGATCTGGTGGGCGATATCCATGTTGGCAATATCGAACAGATAATCTACGCCCAGCATCCGCTCTGTCTTTTTGACGCCGATCTCAGTTAAAATAGCATTTTTGGTCTTTTCGTCAGTCGTGAAATCGCTCCCCCTGGTCAGGCGCCGGCCGATCTGGTCGGCTTTCAGGTAGCCCTGGACCGAATCTTCGACCATTCCGGAAATGATCAAGGGGGTGCGGGCTTCATCGATCAGGATACTGTCCACCTCGTCAACGATGGCGTAATGCAGCTGGCGCTGAACGCACTGGTCGATAGCGATCGACATATTATCACGCAAATAATCAAAGCCGAATTCGTTGTTCGTGCCGTAGGTAACGTCGGCGGCGTAAGCTTTTTTACGGTCCTCGTACTCCATCCAGTGCTGGATAACGCCGACTTCCAGGCCGAGCGCCCGGTAGATCGGCCCCATCCATTCACTGTCCCTTTTAGCCAGATAATCGTTGACGGTGATGACATGCGAGCCTTTCCCAGAGAGCGCGTTGAGGTAGATCGGCAGGGTCGCGACCAGGGTCTTGCCTTCGCCGGTTTTCATCTCGGCGATCCTCCCCTGATGGAGGAAAATGCCGCCAATGAGCTGAACATCAAAATGGCGCAGGCCGATCGTCCTGACTGAAGCTTCCCTGACCGCGGCATAAGCTTCCGGCAAAATATCTTCTAAGGTCGCTCCCTCAGCCAGCTTTTTCCTGAAATACCCGGTCTTGCCGCGGAGCTCCTCATCGGACAGCTTTTTCATCTCCGGCTCAAAGGCATTGATGGCGGCGATCAGAGGTTGCAGTTCTTTTATTTTCTTCTGATTGCTATCGCCAACCAGGTTGGATAGCCAGCTAAAGATCATTTAAACTCAAATTTCCGGTTCGATCAATCCGAAATTGCCTGATTTTCTCCGGAAGATGACGGAGGGAGCGCTGGTGGACTTGTTATTGAAGATAATGAGGTTTTCTCCGCTGGTCTTTAGACGGTCGATCGCTTCTTCCGGTAAAAGCTCGTTGACCGGCCGTAACAGTTCAAAATCACTTTTGTTCTTTCTGACGACATTGATCTCTTTTGTTTCGGTGTTGCGGAAGGCGATAAAATCCTGTCCCATGACCTTGAGTTCTTCCCGCGCCTCATCAAAATTCCTCGGTTTATTAGAAAAGCGGTTGAGTTTGACCATGACCGGACCGGCGCTTGCTTCAGCCGGGTGCGCTTCCCGCGCCTCTATCTTAAGCTTTTCCGCTTTCCTTCTCTGTTCATTGACGTGCTTCTTCTTGTGCCGCTCGATCTGGCGGTTGGCTTCGTCAACCGCCATATCAAGCGCGGCATACATGTCCCGGCCGGCTTCTGTTGCCTGGATCATCTTTTTCCCGGCCAGCCAGGCGCGGATCTCCGCCACCTGGCGGCGGTCGACATTATCGATCGATTTGGCTTCCAGCACCACTTCAATTTTCTGGATATTGTTGAAGAACTCCTCCAGTTTGCCGATCTTTTCCTGCGCGTAATCGCGCAAAGCGGATGTTACTTCAAGGTTGCGGCCTGTTATTGTGATATGCATAGCGAACCTCCTATTG
>JAQTLJ010000144.1 GCA_028714935.1 Candidatus Margulisiibacteriota bacterium
TTCGATCGTTTATACCTCCGGCACGACCGGGACGCCAAAGGGGGTCATGCTTACCCATCGCAATATCATGTCCAATGTCGCTGCGGTTGCTTCGCTTTTTGACTTGGGGCCCAAGGACAATTTCCTTTCGGTCCTCCCTGTGCACCACACTTTCGAGACAACGGCCGGCTTTCTCGGGCCATTTTATAAAGGATGCACGGTAACTTACGCGGAGAGCCTGAAATCACACAATATTCTAAGAAATATGCAAGAGACCGGCGTGACGATCATGTGTAGCGTGCCGCTTTTATACCAGCTGTTTTATGACGGGATATTGAGGGAGGTTGAAGAAAAGAACCTCAAACAGCTCTTTTCAGTTCTATTTACTGTCGCCAAGTTCTTTCGTTGCGTGATCGGTATTAATCTCGGGAAGATATTGTTTGCCACCGTTCACAAAAAATTCGGCGGGCGGATCCGCTTTTTAGTGTCAGGCGGCGCCGCGCTTGACCCCGATCTGGCAAAGGCGTTTGACCTGTTGGGCTTTATTCTTCTCCAGGGCTACGGTTTGACCGAATCAGCCCCGATCCTGACCTGTAACACTTTAAAGGGGAACCGGCTCGGCTCGGTCGGGAAGCCGATCCCGGAAGTGGAGATCAGGATCTCGGGGGCGGATCCGGTGGGTGAGATCATCGCTTTTGGCCCTAATATAATGAAAGGTTACTACAAGCGGAAAGACCTGACCAGCCGGGTTCTGATCAACGGCTGGCTGCATACCGGCGATGTCGGCTACCTGGATGAAGATGATTTTCTTTTTATCACCGGGCGCAGCAAGGACGTGATCGTGACCGCCTCCGGGGTCAATGTCTATCCCGAAGAGATCGAATTTATCCTGAATAAAAGCCCGGCGATTATGGAATCGTGCGTGATGGGGATGAAAGTGGCGGAAGGGATAAGAAAG
The DNA here is from genome assembly GCA_028714935.1 of Candidatus Margulisiibacteriota bacterium. Taxonomy (GTDB): domain Bacteria; phylum Margulisbacteria; class WOR-1; order O2-12-FULL-45-9; family O2-12-FULL-45-9; genus JAQTLJ01. The sequence goes on from JAQTLJ010000144.1 coordinate 938, forward strand.
GGGACCGAGCAGGCGGTAGCCTTGATCGTCCCCAGGCGGGAATATTTTGAGAAAATAGGGGACCGGGATGAAGGATTTATCCAGGCAACGATTGCCCAGGAAGTCCAGGCTTTCAATAAGAAAGTGGCTGATTATAAACGCGTTGCCAAGTATATTATCCGCCGGGAAGAACTGCCCAAGACCAGGCTGAAAAAGGTGAAAAGGTTCGAGTTAAGAAAGGAGTTGGGATTATGAATGACGTCCTGTCTAAAGAAATTAAAACGCTGGTCTCTAAAGTAATAAAGATCCCGGAGGATAAAATCGATCCCAACGCCAATCTCTTTACTGATCTGGGCGTGGATTCACTGCTGGGGGTCGAGATCTTTGCCTCGCTGGACAAGAAGTATGGACTGGATGTGCCGGAAAACAAGCTGAAGGACGTAACTACCCTTAACGATATAATAAATATGGTAAAGGGCATGATGTCTGACAGGCCGAGATGATCGAGCAGGACACCTCCGCTTATTGGCGAAAACTTTTAGCCCTGGACCAGGCACAGCCGGCAAATGTTTTAAATAAGCACCGTACCTGGCACCGCTATCTTCGCCCCATTCTTTATAAATTAATTAGTCTACCCCTGCGCGTTTACTGCCCGGAAAAAGTGGTCGGGCTGGAAAATCTGCCGGCCAGGCCTCCATATATCATTGCCGCCAATCACGCATCATCAATGGATTACGCGGTGGTTGCTTGGGCAATGGGGAAGCGGAGGGAGGAACTGTATCCGATAACCACGAAGTTATTCTATGACCATCCCTTTACCAGTTTCTGGATCAAGGTAGCGGCCAACGCCGTGCGGATCGATACTGAAGATGAATTTTTCCCGGCGCTGCGGGCGGCGGCACAGGTGTTAAAAGCCGGAAAAGCGGTGTACATCAACCCCGAAGGGACTCGTTCAGTTGACGGCAGTATTCTTCCTTTTCGGCCCGGAGTGGGGGTCCTAGCGGTGGAAACCGGGGTGCCGATCGTCCCGGTTTATATTGCCGGCACATCTAAAGCATTACCGACCGGCTGGATCTTCCCCCGTCCTTATCCGGTGGCAGTCAGTTTTGGCAAGGCGATCGCCATGGAGCCGTATATTGAAAAGAAAAGATCAGTCCAGGCCTATGATGTCTATAAGGAAGTGACCGAACAACTGAGACAGCGGATCGTTGCCCTCAGTCGATCACCTTATTGAGCGGATACTCCACGATCCCCATTGCGCCGGCTTTTTTTAATTGCGGGATCAGCATCCTGACGATGTTTTCATCCACGACCGTGTCGACATCGACCCAGGAAGGGTTGGATAACTCGGCAATGGTCGGCGTTTGGAGCGCCGGCAGGATCTTGAGGACATGCTGCAGGCGGCTTTTGATCACGTTCATTTTTAAGCCGACTTTACTCTCGGCGATCAGCGCGCCCTGCAGGAGGAGGATAAGGTTCTTTAATTTTTCGCTCTTCCAGGGATCGCTCAAGCAGTCCTGATTGGCGATGACCACGGTGTTCGATTCCAGGACGGTATCAATGATCTTGAGCTTATTGGCTTTCAGGGAGGAGCCGGTCTCGGTCAGCTCCACGATCGCGTCCGCCAGTTCCGGCGGCTTGGCTTCGGTCGCCCCCCAGGAGAATTCAACCAGGGCATTGACCTTCTTTTCTTTTAAATATTTTTTCGTGACATTGACGAGCTCGGTGGCGATCCTTTTCCCCTTCAGGGCTTTAACGGTCTTGAGTTTAGAGTTTTCGGGTACCGCCAGCACCCATTTGACCTTGCGCAGGCCCTGCTTGGCATAAATAAGATCGGCGATCTTTTTGACCTTGCAGCCTGATTCGATCACCCAGTCTATGCCGGTCAGACCGCAGTCGAGCACTCCGCTTTCAACGTATCTGGCCATTTCCTGGGCGCGGCTGAGCATAACTTCGAGTTCCGGATCGTCTACCGCCGGATAGTATGACCGGGACGAGGCTTTGATCGTCCACCCGGCCTTTTTAAAAAGTTCAAAAGTTGATTCCTGAAGGCTGCCTTTGGGGAGACCGAGTTTAAGTGTTTGCGACATATGCTTCCTCCTTGATCAATTCAAGGGCATTTTAACATTGAAATATATCTGATGCAAGGAGAAGTCTAAAAATAGAGGTCTCTTTTACCCTGTTCCAGTGCAAGTAATTTTAGCCCGGTTTTTTCCCGTATTTTAGCGTTTTTTATCTGGCCGAGATGATTTTTCAGCACTTTTTGGCCTAGTGTTTTTGCTTCTTTATCACCATAATCCAGGAGATATTCTTTAAAAGTAATGAGAG
>JAQTLJ010000145.1 GCA_028714935.1 Candidatus Margulisiibacteriota bacterium
GGATGGTGCGCAGGACCTCTTTATGCTCGCTGGGGATCAGTTTTAGGATCCCTTCGGTCAGCTTCTCTTCATCCTTCAGCATGTAATAGACGATAACTGGAATAACGATCAGGCTGATGAACTGGGTCAGGATACCGAGCACGTTCATGGCCGTTTGCTGGATAAAGACGACGATATAATTGAAGGCTTTATTCAAGCCTTCAGCGACCGCCTGGTCGACCTGCGCGGGGAGCTTGATGCCGGAGTACCACTGCTGGCTGGATTTGATGGCCGACTGGATCTGGGTGATAAAATTAGGCAGGTTGACCGAGAGTTGATTGAATTCATCAGTAAACGAGGGGATGATGAATTCAAAGGCGATAAGGCATAAGAGGGCAAAGATGATAAAAGACGCGATGATCGCGATATCTTTCCCCGGAGCGAATTTTTTGGGAAAAGCTTTCTGGATCAGGTGGACCAGGGGGTTCAAGCCGTAAAAAAGCACCAGCGAAAGGACGATCGGGAACAAAGCTCCCTGGATGTAATAAAGTAAAGCAAAGAAAAGAAAAAGTGTTATAAGCCTTATAATTTGTTTGCTGCTCATGCTATCTGTTTATGGCGAAAACTTGCCGGTTATCGACGCTTGCGCGATTATTTTTCCCGCTAAAGCAGCCGCGATCATGAGCAGTATTGGAATTAAATAGCAATATTTTTTCATTTCAAATCCCCTTTATTGCATGAATATTATACTATTTAATTAATATTTATCCAAGTATTCCAGGCAGGTTTGGCCGCGCCGTCTGAACGGCGGCGTAAACCCATGCTGTTGAAGGGGATAATAGTCTCAGGATCATACATGAAACTCCAAATAATTAGTTCTTTGTTCAAGCTATTGGTCAGATCAAAGAAAGTCGTTACAAATTCAGCTTGTTCAGTTTCGCTGCTTTCCCAGCCCTCGGGCGTGGCTCCGCTATGCCAGCCGATCTCGGTAAAGGCGATCGGCTTGGTCGTGTGAGCTTGGATCTCGGCATAGTAGTCGGCCGGAATATCTGCCGGGCTTTTATATATCAGGCAGGGATAAGTCGTGAAAACGATAAGATCTGTTTTAGGGAACCTGTCTAAAAGGGACCACTGGGCCTTGGCGGGATCGTTTGTGCCGCCGAACAGGCCGCCATTCAAACCCTTCATCTTTTCCAGCTGGAAAACAGTGAAGACTTTAGTGTCAGGTGATCCGGCCTTAACCGCGTCATAAACTTCACTAAAAAAACTAACAAAGTTATCGAAGTCGGATGGTGATTTTTCAGATAGGACATTTACTTCGATCCCCAGGCCGAGATATTTTAAATTGTATTTATGGGCGAAGTCGGCGGCGCTATTTTTATAGACTTCCTTAGTTGTTCCAGCAAGCGGTCTTAACAATGCGCCGGTTGACTGGTTGAAGAACTGCGCTTCAATTAAAGGAGTATAGTTATAGGTGGGGGCCAGCTCGGCAACCACTGTGGCTCCTCCTTCGGTTGAGCTTAATTCCAGCCAGTCCCCCGCCCACATTACGATGGATCCGGTTTGCCTTGATTTTTCAAAGAAATCAGTAAAGTCAGCGGCTGAAGTGCTGCGCGGGGATAAGCTGATGCCTTTTGGGGAAACCAGCGGTGGGGCAGGCGCTTTTTCTTCGCAACCAATGACGGCAATCGAGAAAAACAGCAGGAGAAGTAAAATTTTCCCCCTCATATTCGATCGATTATACTCCTGTTTCCATCACTGGAAAAGTGATAAAATTGGTTATTAATGCAAATTCGACCGGTTCTAATCCTTTTTACTACGCTTTTTATCGTCATGGTCGGTTTTGGCGTTATTTTTCCGATCATGCCGTTCTTTGTGACCGAAATGGGGGCGACGCCGTTCCACTTCGGGCTGCTGCTGGCGAGCTACTCACTGATGCAGTTCATCTTTTCGCCGGTCTGGGGGAGCTTATCCGACCGCATGGGGAGAAAACCGGTAATACTGGTCGGCTTATTGGGCTTTTCCGTAACTTTTGTTTTATTTGGATTATCGAACAATTTATTAACGCTTTTTATTTCCCGGATCGCCGGCGGGATACTCTCATCAGCGTGCCTCCCTTCAGCCATGGCTTATATGGCGGACATAACGAGCGAAGAGGACAGGGGAGCGGGGATGGGGATGATGGGGGCGGCGATGGGACTCGGCATGATCGTCGGCCCGGCGATCGGCGGCTTGTTCTCGGCCTGGCATTTCAGCACGCCGTTCTTTCTCTCGGCCGGGTTGGCGGCCTTGAACTTTATCTTTGCGGCCTTGTTCTTAAAAGAATCGAAGCGCCAGCACGACCGGAGCGAAATTAAATATGACCGCTTCAAGCATTTGTTTTCGTTGCGGGGATATATCGCTTTCATATTTTTTCTGGTTTTTATCGTTTCTTTTTCGATGAGCGGTTATGAGGGGACCTTTTCGCTCTATGCCAAGGAGCGCCTGGGCTATGGCGCGTATGACATGGGGATCGTTTTCACGTTCATGGGCATCGTCGGAGTGATCGTCCAGGGAGCATTGATCGGCTGGATGATCAAAAAGCTGGGGGAAGAGATGGTGATCAAGATCGGGCTGTTCATTTCCGCTCTGGGTTACGGCTTGATCATCCTGGCGCGCGATCTTTGGTCATTGATCTTCTTTGTCTGCCTGGCGGTTATCGGGCAAGGATTCCTCCGCCCCAGTTTAGCTTCCTTGATCTCCAAAGATACAGAATATGAACAGGGGGCGACGATGGGGGCGATGCAGTCGGTCGACAGCCTCGGCCGCATAGCCGGCCCCCTGGTTGGCAGCTTGCTTTTCCAGCTGGGAGCCAACCTGCCTTACCTTGGGACAGGCGGGATTAACGTGGTCGTCTTGCTGGCTTTCCTTTTCTTTTAAACCAAACTGTATTTACCGCTTCTTTCATTGTATAATTCAGTAAATCTTGGGGGGCGTGATCATGTCGATCATTAGGTTAATGGTTTCTTTGATTGTGTGCTTTTTAACTGCCGTTATCGGTTCCCTGGCCATGACCCCGTCGATCGCCACCTGGTATACCGCGCTCAATAAGCCGTTCTTTACCCCGCCCAACTGGCTTTTTGGTCCGGCCTGGACCCTGCTTTATCTGATGATGGCAATTGCCGCCTGGCTGGTGTGGGATCAGGGCTTGGCCAAGAAAAATGTTCAGTCGGCTTTGATCATCTTT
>JAQTLJ010000146.1 GCA_028714935.1 Candidatus Margulisiibacteriota bacterium
GGCGGCGCGATCGGCGCCGGATTCGTCGGCTCGGGGATTTCAGCGGTGCTGCAGGGGGGGACGATCGAAGCCGTCGGGGACCAATTTTTCCTTATCCCCTCCACCGGCGAGACCAACAGTTACAGTTTTAGCGACAGCGTTTTTCTGCTTTCCTACGGCACAGCCGCCCGCCGCTGGTGGCCGAACGATTGGACGAAAGATCTGTATATCGGCGGCAACCTGAAATTCTTTTTGGTCAACCTGGCCGGCCCCGGTGTCAGCGGCGGAGACGCCCGGGGGAATGAACTCGACCTGGGCCTTCTGTACGCTCCCGAAAACTATTATTCTTTAGGCTTGAATTTGCAGAACGTTCTTCCCTTTGACTTTGGCGGCAAGCTGGTTTACGGGACAGGGAACCAGGAGGCGGTCCCCGCGGTGATCAAAGTTGGCTCACGCTTCCACCTGCTGGGTAAAAAGAGAGCGCTGTGGCGCAATGACCACGAACTGGACCTGCTGCTTGATTACGATTCCAGTTTCCGGGCGATCCCCGGCCTGCTGCACGCGGGGGTCGAATGGCGGCCGCACCCGCTTTTTGCGATCAGGACCGGAATCGACCAGGAAATGGTCGGCAGCGAATCAGGACAGCTCTTACCGTATAATAACATGACCGCCGGTGTCGGTTTGGTCTACCGCGATTTCCGCTTTGACTACGCTTACCACCAGTATCAGGTTTTCCGTGAAAATGACACGCATTATTTCTCGCTTTCCTATCTCCCCAAAACCGAGATCAAGGAAAAGATCAGGGTGCTCACGCCCAGCGATAAGAGCATCGTTTACGAAGAAAAAATGCTGCTGACCGGCCTGGTGCTTGACCGGGTCTCGATCAAAAAACTCCTGGTCGGCGGAGTGAACACGGCGTTTGCCAAAGACGGGAAATTTGGGAGAGAGATCTTTCCGCGGCCGGCCAAGAATAAAATCATGGTGGAAGGGCAGGATGAAGACGGGCTGACGCTGGAAGCGCATCCGGTCCGCCTGCTGCGGCTGAAGGCGTTCCCCGATGTCCCGGCGGGATATTGGGTGAAACGGCCGATCGAGTTTTTGGCTTTGCTGGGGATCATCGGTGGTTATCCGGACGGCACTTTCAAGCCGGAAGGCAATATTACGCGGGCGGAAATGTGCGCCCTGCTGATGAGAACGCGCCCGGCGACCGCCCGCCTGTTCAAGGTCGGCTTCAAAGACGTGGCGGCCCGGCATTGGGCGGCGGGGTACATCGGCCGGGCGGCGGACGAAGGCGTGGTCAAAGGCTATCCCGGCAATAAATTTATCCCTAACGGCAACATCACCCGGGCGGAAGGGGTGGCGATAATCGTCAGGTTCGCCGGGATAACCCAGGAGGCGTCGCGTTTGGAAAAACCGTTCGCTGATGTGCCGGGGAGGCATTGGGCGATCAGCGAGATCAACGGGGCCAGGTCTGCCGGCCTGCTTGATTACCTTGAAGGCAAGGCTTTTGAGCCGAACAAGAAATTGACCCGGGCGGAAGCGGCCGAAATGCTGGCCAAGACCGCCGGGGTAAAGAAACAGATCGATGACCTGCTTGACTGGGAAAGGTATTAAAACCGGCAAAGAATGTTGAACAGGAACAGATACGCGGTTTTATTGCTAGCCTTACTAGCGACTGCATCTTGTGCCTTGGCCCCACGGCCTGACTCTTTCTCTTTTGTGGTCTTCGGCGATAACCACGGCAGCAACCAGGTGTTTATCGACCTGATCGGGAAGCTTGACCGTGAAGGCAGGGATGATCTGGCGGTCAATACCGGGGACATGGTCAATTCCGGCCGGCCGGGCGACTACCAGAAATATCTTGAACTGATAAAAAAGCTCAAATTAAAGGTTTATCAAGTGCCGGGCAACCATGACGTGGCATTTGGCGGGGACCGGTACTTTGCCAAATATTTTGGCCCGTTCTATTATTCTTTTGATCATAAGAACTCACACTTTATCGTTTTGAACAATGCGTTCCAGGGTTCTTTTACTGCCCGGCAGTTCGCCTGGCTGAAAAACGACCTGGCTAAAACAGACAAGGAAAATATTTTTGTCTTTATGCACCGGCCGACCTTTGACCCTTCCGAAATATTTGATGATTATGTGATGTCGGGAAGGGAAACGGTCAATAAATTAATGGAGCTTTTCCAGAAGTATAAAGTCGATTATGTCTTTGCCGGACATATCCATGGTTATGCCCGGGCGGAACGGGATGGGGTCGTTTACATTGTTTCAGGCGGAGCGGGTGGGCCGCTTCATTTACTGCGGGAGTTTGGCGGGTTCTATAATTATGTTAGAATAACGGTTGACGGCAATAAGATCTCGGATAAGGTCATGAGGGTTTATGAATAGAAAAAAAGAAAAACGGCCAGTGAGGCCGTTAGGGCAAGAGAACAAGGCGCTGATCGAGCGGAACCGGATCGCGCTGGCTTATATGGAGCTGGCCCGGGACCGGACTTTTCAGAAATTGTCCGAGGACCACAAATTGAAACTGATGGAAGAGGTCCTGGCGGTCGGCGATGAAGTGGCGGGCTGGATCATCAACGAATACGGGACCAATGATCCGCGCAAGATCGCCGCGGAATTGGGGGTGCGGGTCTTTGGCGAGGACCGGGGCAAATCAAAAGGGTCCGAGTACCGGCAGGAAAAGAAGGAGATCATCATTTACCGGAACTTCCATGAGAAGCTGCTGCGCGAGGTGAAGTCGACCGAGCTTTCGGACCATCTGCTCAAATTCATCGTGGCGCATGAGCTGTTCCACCACCTGGAGATGAACCGGGTAGGTCAGGTCTATAAAAGATATAAATTCGGCGGCTGGCGCCTCGGCCCTTACGTGAGAGAACATTATATTAAAGGCTTGAGCGATGTGGCGGCGCAGGCCTTTACCCAGACCCTGCTGGGGCTGGAGATCTCGCCGCAGGTATTTGATTATTTGACTTATGTTTTATATACTGTAAAATAATAAATAATGAAAAAAGGTCTTTGGTTGTTTTTGCTGCTCCTCTTTCTAACAGTAGTTGCGCGCGCCGATGTCAACTTCTACCTTGATCCTTCGCATCTGGGAGTTGGCGCCCGGCCGCTCGGGATGGGCAAGGCGTTTATCGGCATGTCCCATGATGTTAATGCCATTTTTATCAATCCCGCGTCGCTTGCCAACCTGGAGGATTGGGGTGTGACC
>JAQTLJ010000147.1 GCA_028714935.1 Candidatus Margulisiibacteriota bacterium
CTCGCCGGCCATGAACCAGAAAGAGGTGGCGGACGTTTTCTCGAAATACAACCTGTTGGCCATTCCGGAAGTTGATCAGGATAATAGAATACTCGGGATCATTACCATCGACGACGTCGTTGATCTTATTTTGCCTCCGGTTTCCCGCCGCAAGCGGCAGATGCTGGGCTAGACCATGAAGACACTTACAGGTTGGCGAAAATTTTGGCTCTTTCTGGCGATCCTTGGGCCGGGGATCATCACCGCCGCGGCGGATAATGATGCCGGCGGCATTACCACTTATTCGGTCGCCGGCGCGCATTTTGGTTATACGCTACTTTGGGTTTTATTGATCACGACCTTCTGCCTGGCGGTCGTCCAGGAGATCTGCGCCCGGATGGGGGCGGTGACCGGCAAGGGCCTTTCTGACCTTATCAGGGAGAACTTTGGCCTGCGCTGGACATTTTTTGCGATGACCGTTCTTCTGGTCGCCAATCTTTTTACCTTGATCGCTGATTTTGCCGGCATCGCGGCGGCCATGGAGATCTTTGGCATCGCCAAATGGTGGTCGATCCCGGTCATGGCGGTCATCATCTGGTACACAGTGCTGCGGGGTTCTTATAAGGTTGTGGAGAGGATCTTTTTGGTCTTCTGTGTTGTCCAGTTCGCTTATGTTATTTCCGGATTTATGGCTCATCCGGATTGGGGTTTGGCGCTTAGGCACACCTTTGTCCCAAGTTTTCAGTTGGATCCGCGTTATCTCTTAGTAGTGATCGGCGTTATCGGGACCACGATCACCCCCTGGATGCAGTTTTATATCCAATCTTCGGTCCGTGACAAAGGGATCAACGTCCGCCAGTATAAATATGAACGGGCGGAAGTCCTGTTTGGCGCCTTCTTCACCGATTTCATCTCTTTTTTCATCATTGTTGCCTGTGCGGCGACCCTTTATAAGTTAGGCGTGCAGGTGGAAACGGCTAAGGATGCGGCGCTCGCGCTTGGCCCGATCGCCGGGGTGTTTGCCGAGCATATTTTTGCCATCGGTTTATTCGGCGCTTCAACCCTGACGGCTTCGATCGTTTCCCTGTCATCAGCCTATGCGATCTGCGAGGCCTTTGGCTGGGAGAGCGGGATCAATAAGCATTTCCGGGAGGCGCCGGTGTTTTACGGGCTGTATACTATTTTGATCGCAGTTGCTGCGATTGTGGTTATGTTCCCGAAACTTCCCTTGATCTTTGTCATGCTGGTTTCGCAGGAGGTCAACGGCATTTTACTGCCCTTTATTTTGATCTTCATGATCAGCCTGGTCAACAACAAGCGGATCATGGGCCAGCATGTTAATTCGCATTTTTATAATGTTATTGCCTGGTTCACGGTGATCGCGCTGGTGGTGTTGACCGCGATCCTTGTTATTGCCACGATTTTATGATAAAATTAATTTTCCGATGTTTAAAAAGATCTTAATCGCCAATCGCGGCGAGATCGCGGTCAGAATAATCCGGGCGGCCAAAGAAATGGGGATCAAAACGGTCGCGGTCTATTCTGAAGCGGACAGGGAATCGCTCCATGTCAAGATCGCTGATGAAGCCTTCTGTATCGGCCCGCCGCCCCCTAATAAAAGTTATTTGAACATTCCCAGCATCATCAGTGTGGCGGAAGTCGCCGGCGTTGATGCCATCCATCCCGGCTACGGTTTCCTGGCGGAAAATTCTAAGTTTGCCGAGATCTGCGCGGCCAGCGGGATAAAGTTCATCGGCCCGCCGATCGAAGCGATGCAGAAGATGGGCGATAAGGCGACCGCGCGCCGGACCGTGGCCAAGAACGGCGTGCCGGTCGTGCCCGGTTCGGAAGGGACGATATCGGACGAGAAAGAAGCGCAAAAGATCGCTGACAAGATCGGCTACCCGATCGCCATTAAGGCGACGGCCGGGGGCGGGGGAAGGGGGCTGCGGGTCGCCTGGGACAGGCACGAGTTTATCCATTTAATGAGGACCGCGCGGGCGGAAGCTGAGGCATCCTTCGGCAATCCTGAGGTCTATTTCGAGAAATATATCGAAGAACCGCGGCATATCGAAGTCCAGATCCTGGCCGATGCGCACGGCAATGTTGTCCATCTGGGGGAGCGTGATTGTTCGATCCAGCGGCGGCACCAGAAATTACTTGAAGAGTGTTTATCTCCGGTCATTGACGAAAAGACCCGTAAAAAACTGGGTGAAGCGGCGGTTAAAGCGGCTAAAGCCGTTAATTACCACAGCGCGGGGACGATCGAATTTTTGTTCGATAAACACGGTAAGTTCTATTTTATGGAGATGAACACGCGCATCCAGGTGGAGCATCCGGTGACGGAAATGATCACCAGCATTGACATTATCAGGGAGCAGATCTTGATCGCCGCCGGCCAAAAGCTCAAGTTTCGCCAGCAGGATATCAAGTTCGTCGGCCACGCGATCGAGTGCCGGATCAATGCCGAGAACCATGAAAGAGGCTTTATGCCTTCGCCGGGCGAGATCAAAGCTTATTTAGCGCCGGGCGGCCTCGGGATCAGGGTCGACAGCCATGCTTATCAGGGTTATGTCGTCCAGCCGCATTATGATTCACTGATCGCCAAGTTGATCGCTTGGGGAAAAGACCGCCAGGAAGCGGCCAGCCGGATGGAGCGGGCTTTGGACGAATATGTGATCGACGGTATCCATACCACGATCCCTTTCCACCTTAAAGTCTTGCGCAACGAAGCCTTCAAGCGCGGAGAAGTCACCACCAAATTCATCGAAGAACACTTCGGCTCTACCGGCGGTTAAATGGGCAAACGGTCGACCGCTCGTCGTTTAGCCATGCAGGCGCTCTACCAGGCGGAGATCGCCGGGGAAGATATTAAGACCGCGCTGCAAAATATCTCCGAAAATGAGAAATTCATTGCTGAAACCCTCGGATTTGCTAGTTCCCTTGCCCAGGCAGCCTGGGATTCCAGGCTGGAAATAGACGGCATTATTGAAAAACTGGCCATTGATTGGCCGCTGGACCGGATCGGGAAGGTTGATCGCAGCATCCTCAGGCTGGCGATCCAGGAATTGAAATCAAAAGAGACCCCGGCTTCGGTCATCATCAATGAGGCGGTGGGATTGGCCAAGAAATATTCGGGTGAT
>JAQTLJ010000148.1 GCA_028714935.1 Candidatus Margulisiibacteriota bacterium
TCCAAACTCCAAAGCACCGGCCTCAAATGGCTACCGTCAGACCAAAGGTCTTCAAGAAAACCAAGATCCAGAATCCAAAATCCCAACAAGGTAATATTATTAAATTCACACCCGTTTTGAATGCTGAAGACCTGCTGGTCAAATTGCTGGAGATAGTTGAGGACGAGAGCGTCAAGGTTAACCTGGCTGAAGCCGAGATCATCGTTTCCGGCGGGCGCGGCCTGGCCGAGGCCAAGAACTTTAAGCTGATCGAAGAACTGGCCGGAGTTCTGGGCGGAGCGGTCGGCGCTTCGCGTGCGACGGTCGACGCCGGCTGGATCAGCGCCCACCACCAGGTCGGGCAAACCGGGAAAACGGTTTCGCCGAAACTTTATATCGCCTGCGGCATCGCCGGCAAGATCCAGCATCTCGCCGGGATGCAGTCGTCCGACACGATCGTCGCCATCAACAAAGACCCGGATGCGCCGATCTTCAAGGTCGCGACTTATGGGATTGTGGGAGATCTTTTTGAATATGTTCCCTTATTGACCAGAAAACTCAAGGAATTGCGAGGTTAAATGAAGACCGCTTTTATATTTCCGGGCCAGGGGTCGCAATCAGTGGGGATGGGCAAAGCTTTGGCCGAACCATATTTGGACCAGGCCAATGCGATCCTCGGTTTTGACCTGAAAAAGATCGTCCTAGAAGGTCCGGAGGAAGAGTTAAAAAAGACCGAGATTCAGCAGCCAGCAATCCTAACTGTCAGTGTGGCCGCTTTTGAGCTGTTGAAAGGGAGGAACACACCCCTGCCCTCGGCGGTCGCCGGCCACAGTCTCGGCGAGTATTCCGCTCTGGTGGCAGCAGGCGCGATTTCTTTTCAAGCCGCCGTCAAGATCGTAAATTTACGAGGTAAATTCATGCAGGAGGCTGTCCCGTTCGGGCAAGGCGCGATGTCAGCGGTCCTGGGCGCCGATAATGCGGTCATTGAGCAAATCTGCCGGGAAGTCGGCGGCGTCTGGCCGGCCAATTTTAATTCTCCCGGCCAGGTCGTGATCTCGGGCAAAAAGGAAAGCGTTGCCGCCGCCGGAGAAAAACTTAAGACCGCCGGCGCTAAGAAGATCGTTCCGCTCCCTGTTTCCGCCCCCTTCCACTGCCCGCTGATGCAGCCGGCCGCGGATAAATTAAAGGTTGAATTGGATAAGATCGAGATCAAAGACGCGCAGATCCCGGTCGTGGCCAACGTTACCGCCGATTATGTGACCAAAGGCTCGGAGATCAAGGACCTGCTGGTAAAACAGGTCACGGCTCCTGTCCGCTGGGAGGACTCGGTAAAAAAACTGGCCCATGACGGCGTGAGTTCTTTTGTTGAGGTCGGCCCCGGCAAAGTGCTGAGCGGATTGATTAAAAAGATCGATCCGAAAGTGGAGGTTAAGACTTATGACAATATTAAATGATAAGGTCGCCTTGGTAACCGGCGCCGCTCAAGGCATCGGCAAAGCAATCGCGGTCGCCTTGGCCGCAGCCGGCGCCAAAGTGATAGTTTCCGACGTCAATATTGAGCTGGCGACCCAGACAGCCGGCGAGATCAAAGGGACAGCGCTTAAAATGAACGTAGCCGACCTGGCGGATGTTGAAGCGGGCGTCAAAAAAGCGGTCGCGGAGCTGGGGAAAATCGATATCCTGGTCAATAACGCCGGCATCACCAGGGACACGCTTCTGCTCAGGATGAAAAAAGAGGATTGGGACCTTGTCCTCTCCATCAACCTGACCGGTGTTTTCAACCTCTGCAAAGCAATTTCTCCCTTGATGATGAAACAGCGCTCAGGTAAAATTATCAATATCGCCTCGATCGTCGGCGAGATGGGGAACGCGGGCCAGGCTAACTATTCCGCTTCCAAGGCGGGCGTGATCGGCCTGACCAAGACGCTGGCCCGGGAATTGGCGACACGAGGAGTGACGGTCAATGCGATCGCGCCGGGCTTTATCCAGACAGCGATGACCGATAAGATCCCGGAAGAGATAAAGAACAAAATGCTCGAGCAGATCCCGCTCGGCAAGCTCGGCCAGCCCGAGGATGTGGCTAACGCCGCCCTCTTCCTGGCGAGTAGCGCCGCGGATTATATAACCGGACAGGTTATTAACGTCAACGGCGGCATGTTAATGAATACCTAAAAATAAGGGAGGTGAAAGAATGGACGAACAACAGGTTTATGAACAGGTGAAGAAAGTGGTCGTGGAACAGCTCGGAGTATCAGAGGCTGAGATCACCCGTGAGGCATCGTATGTCGATGACCTCGGGGCAGACTCGCTGGACACGGTTGAGCTGGTCATGGCACTGGAAGAAGCCTTCAGCACCGAGATCCCGGACGAGGACGCCGAGAAGATCAAGACCATTGGAGATACGGTCAGCTATATAATATCACATAAGAAGTAACTCAATGAAACTGCCAGAACTAAAGATCGCTAATTTAGTCGCGCGGATCCCTATTATTCAGGGAGGAATGGCGATCAGGATTTCCACCGGAGCGCTCGCCGGCGCAGTCGCCGCCGCGGGGGGCATTGGCGTGATCGGCGCCTCCGGCCTGTCGTTTGAAGAATTGCGCCAGGAAATCCGTCTGGCACGTACGAAAGCTATGGGCGGCATTATCGGGATAAACATCATGTTTGCGGCGCGGGAATTCTTGGGGATCGTCAAGACCGCTATCAAGGAAAAAATCGACCTCGTCTTTACCGGGGCTGGTTTTTCCCGAGATATTTTCAAAATTGGCCAGGAGAGTCAGACCCCCATCGTTCCGATCGTCTCTTCCGCGAGGTTGGCGCAAACCGCAGATAAATGCGGCGCAGCAGCAATTGTCGTGGAAGGGAAAGAAGCCGGCGGCCATTTGGGCACAGACCGCTCCATCAAAGATATCCTGCCGGAAGTGAGAAAAGTTGTTAACCTGCCGGTCATCGCGGCTGGAGGCATAACTGACGGCCGGGATATCGTCACGATGTTTAAGCTCGGCGCTAACGGGGTCCAGATCGCTACGAAATTTGTTCTCTCCGAAGAGTGCAATGCCGCCCTCCCTTACAAAAAGCGTCATCAGGAAGCCAAGCAGGAAGATGTTGTTGTCATTACCTCGCCGGTCGGTCTGCCCGGC
>JAQTLJ010000149.1 GCA_028714935.1 Candidatus Margulisiibacteriota bacterium
CGTTGTACCCGGACGGCAGACTCTTTTTCCAGACCAGCTGGCCGCTGGCGCTGAACAGGAGGAGCTGGATATTGCCGTCAATGCTCAGGTCGTAAGCGATGGTGTAAGCTTTGGCCCCGCCAGTCGCCGCCCCTGTAGCCGTCGTTTTGCCGGGGAAAACCACCGGCGTCGAAACCAGCCGCAGGTCTCTCGCCACATTGACCAGCATTTCCAAATAACTCTCTTTATTGTAATTATCTGTGCCCGTCAATTTCATGGTGAAAAGACCTTCCGGCAAAGGAGTGCTGAGCGTATAAACCGAGGGCTGGACACCGGCAAACTCCTGCTTCCTGACCAGTTTACCGGCCTGGTCATAGAACTCCAGTGTCACTTTGGTGATCACGCCGTTCGGATTAAGGCTCTTGATAGTGTCAGCAGAAATACTGGCCGTCGATTTAATGTATTCGTTCGCTTTGATCGCAAATCTTCTGTCCGGCCCAACGCTCCTTAACAGCTTCACTTCCGGCTGGAGGAGAGTTGTCGTCGTGGTGCTGGGAGTCGTGGTGGAAGTAGCGCCGGGCACGGTAGTCGTTGTTGTCGAAACTATGCTCGTAGTTGTCGTTGATATCAAGGTCGTAGTTGACGTGGTAGTTGTCGGGAGAGTGGTCGGGATACTGCCCAACCGCTGCCCCCTGATAATATACCGATCGGTAGAATCGGTGCCGACCAGCGCATTGCCCGGCTCGCCGCGCGTGAGGCTGCCGCACTCATCACTCCCGGCCACGTTATAAACCTTAAAATCGTTGGAGATGTCCCTGGCGCCGGTCGGGGTCAGAGCATTAAAATATGTCTGGGTATTATTAATAGTAAACCGCGTCCGGCCAAAGTCATCCGTACCACTGGCGGTCGCCTCTATTTGCTGCCAGACTACGCCGGTCAGACCGCTGGCCGGCAGCGGCGCCAGCCGGGCTTTAAGGTTTTCCCCTTTAACAAAACTTACCTGGACCCCGCCGCTCGCCCACAAGGGCGACAGCGCCGCATCAACTTTTTGCGCATAAACTTGATATGAGGGCTTGCTCTGCGAATCGCTCCAGGCAATGACTGCCGTCCCGTTTGCCCCGCCGTAGGTTACGTCCGGCCAGAGCTGGTTGCTGCCGACCAAAGCAACGATATCGGTTTCCGTCCCCAGGGCGCCGCTCGAGATATTGATCGTCCGGCCTTTGATGTCAAAATCATTAACTGAGCTTAAAGAATCCCAGGCAATCAAGCAATCGCCGTTGCCGAGGTTAGCGATCGCCGGGTTGGCCTCATTTAACAGCGAGGAAACCTGGATCCCGGCATCGCCGGCCGTCTGTCCCCAGGCCAAAGTGCCGCCGCTTAATATCCTTTTGGCAAAGATCTCTAATTTAGTATTCGCCGCGTCCCGGCGGGCCCAGGTGATCACCGCGCCGCCGGCGTCATCGGCCGCCAGCCGCGGACGATACCTGTTGTTCAAGGCTTCCGTGCCGATCTCGATTTCATTGCCGGACCAGAGGAAGTTTCCGCTGGCGTCAAGCATCTTGGCGCAAATGCAGATAGTCGCATAGAGACTTTTTTGGAAAACAACTATATAATTACCGTCGGAAGTGCGGCAGACATCGGGCCAATCGCCGGCTTTCGAGACGATTTTAGCTTCAGGGGTCGTCGCCCAGAGGTGGTTGCCGTCCTTATCGACCCGGTCAATATAGACAGCCCCGCCTTTCTTCTCGTCGCGCCAGACCATGACCATGCCGCCGTTATCGTCGCTGACGACCGTCCCCATCCGTTTGGCCGCCGGGCCGCCGGTCTGGCAGACAACTATGCCGCCGTCTGCGAATTTCATGGTTTCGTCTTCCTTCATATCCTGCAGGTAAACATCCCAGTTTGAGCCGCTCCGGTAATCCGACCAGACGATCATCGCCCCGTCAAGGGTGTCGGCCGCCGCGACACATTCCGCCTGGTCATTGGCAACGACACAAACCTTTTTTTCCGAATGGCTCAGCGGGTTAATACCGGGGACCAGCCGCGCGTAAATATTGCTCCCCGAGGTCGCCTGATCGCGCTTATCCACCCAGGCGATGATCGCGCCATCGCCGCCGGTATTCGGGTAAGGTACCAGCTGCGGCTCTGTCTGAGCGCCGCTTGCCGTGCAAACCGCATCACCATTTTGTGACCAATTACCATTGGTGTACACCAGACCGCTTGCATCGATTCGAGTGGCATAAATATCGCTTTCAGTATATCCCCCGCCATTTCTTTCGTCTTCCCAGGCGATCACTGCTCCGCCGCTGCTGTCAGCAATAATGCTGGGATTGTCCTGCGTATTAGCCGAAGCACACAAAGTTATGCCGTTACTGGTCCATTTAATATCTCCGGCGTTACTCACTCTCTGGGCCACGATATCATAGTTGCCGGACTTCCGGTCATCTGACCATACAATTATCGCTCCCCCGGCGCCATCCGATGTCAACCTGGGTTGAAGCTGAAAACCGGAGCCATCGCAGATCTTCACTCCGGAGGCCAGCCAGCTTGGGCTGCCATCTGTCAATTTGCTTTTTTGGCAATAAATATCGCTGGCTGAGCCGGAACGGTAGTCTTCCCAGGTAATGATCGCTCCGCCATCACCGCTTAAAATCAACCGCGGCCCAGTCTGATCCCGGTGGGTATTTTCATTGCAAACCAAAACCCCATCCCCTGTCCAAGAAACGTCACCACTATTTTTTATTCTTTGCGCGTAAATATCCCAGTTGCCTTCTCGCTTATCCTGCCAGGCAATAACCGCCCCGCCGGCGCCGTCCGCCACCAGCCTTGGCCACCATTGATCTCCGTTCTTCCCGCAGATCAGCTTCCCTCCCGCCGTCCATTGTGCGATCCCGCTTTGGTCCAATCGCTGCGCATAGATATCGTAACCGGTCACTCCTCCATTGCGATAATCTCTCACGACAACGACCACGCCGCCGCTGTCATCGTGAACAAG
>JAQTLJ010000150.1 GCA_028714935.1 Candidatus Margulisiibacteriota bacterium
TCGCTCGACAGGTAGGTGTACATTGCTTCCAGTGTCTGCCTGTCAAATATCCCCTCCTGTGCGAAAGTGTACTGGTTACCGGTAGTGCCGCGCAGCAGTCTCTGCAGGTAGGTGATGATCCCCCTGGCCAGGGGCGAGGTTGGCGGGTTGCCGCTGATAAATTCGCCGTCGCGGTACTCGGCGACGATTTCTTCATGGTTCCGCGACTGGATGATGACGGCAAAATTATCGAATTCGCCGTTCCGGTTGGTGGTGAAGCGGATCTTGATCTGCAGCGTGCCGCCGTGGATCGCCTGGAGGACGGCGGGCGGGAGAACCCCGCTGGAAAGAACTTCGCTGGTCAGGGTGGTGAGGTCTTCGAGCGAGGCGCTCTGTTCGGTTAAAGCGCCGGCTGTCGGAGTGGCCCCGACACCTTCGATCTCAGTGAGAAGCCCGAGTGAATAGAAGCGGATGAAATCCCTGAGGGTTTCGTTATCTTCGCTATTGACCGTGTCGACGGTTCCCTGGGTGAGGGTGGTGGAATCCTGATGGTTGATCATCCGGTTGACAGCGAGGATGAGGCGGTCGATCTTATCTTCGGGGATCGTGACCTCGGCGCCGAGGATGCTGTGCAGGAAAGCGAGCGCCTGGTCGCGGGTCAGGACCTGTTCGGTTTCAGCCGGTTCAGCCGGGGAGATGACCGGCGCGGTATCGACTTCGGGCAACTCTTCGGCCGGAGCGGTTTCTTCGTAGTCGCAGACTAAGACTTCTTCTCCGCTCTGGACGTCGGTTGTCCAGTGGCATTGAGGCGTTCCAGATAATCTTTCAGTTTCTCCCATAATAAATAAAAAAACCAATATTTCGACAAGCTCAATATTACAGCCTGTTCCATATTGGTTCATCTCCGTAACTTCCGGCAACAGGCAATCCGAAGGTTACTCTCGCTTTCCACTAGTATTATCGAGTTGGGAAGCCAAAAACTTGCGTGGATTGAAGGAGAATCAGATGATCAGAATAGCAGAACGGGATGATCAGATTATCAGAGGGTCAGAATATCAGAAAGTTAAAAAACATACAAAAATATGCAGTAAATAAGCCAAAAAAAAGGCTTGTGTGAATATTTAGAATATTCGAGTATTGCCTTTTGTTTGAAAGAACTCTTTTTGCTTTCGAACCTTATTTATTAAACCGTTTATCCCTCTAATAATTTGCTCGTATTCATAAATTAATTCATTAGTAGAAATGGGGTCAATATACTTTTTACTTTCCATTTCTCTGATATGGTTTTGGGTCTCAGCGGCTTCTTTTCTGGAGATATAGAAGGTCTTGATCTTATCGTTGAAATAGTAACTTGAGTTTCCTTCAGCAATGTTATCAGCGACAGACTTTGATGATCGCTGGATTTGGTCACTTAAACGAAAATGTTCATTAAGCGGAAGTTTTTTACAGATCTCGAAAATTTGAATAGCCAGCTTATGTGCTTTCTGCCAGATCCAGAGCTTTTCATGCCTGGGAACAATTCCCCTCTGATCTTCTGCTTTTTCTGTTTTTCTGATATTCTCGTTCTGGTCTTCTGATGTTCTGATATTCAACGCAGCCATCGGTATTAATAAAGCAACGTTATTGCCAGGCATTGAAAAACCAGAAAACATTGATAATAAGCCAAAAAGTTAATTTGCTAAATCAAACAAGTGTCGGGATTGAGACAGTTATTGATGGGAACAGGGGAAAGGTTATCGGATGAGTGCTGTGAGGATGAAAAAAGGGGCTACCGGCCTGTTAACGGCAGCCCCAATATATTATGTTTTAATCAGTATCCAGCCGCCGTCATCATAAAGCCGGACGGTCATGGCCTCGCCCTGGATCGAGACGCTGAACTCGCCGTCATTGGTAACTTTGGCGATCTTGAAGCCGTTGAAATCGCCCCGATATATCCGCTGTGACTGGATGAACGAATTCAAAGAGCGGTTGAAAGGATAAAGGTCATCGAGAGAGAAGACGCCGTAACCGAGCTCGACATCGTTGATGCCGATCTTGGCCAGCGCCGCCTGAACCTTGCCTTTGGCGGCGTTCTCGGTCTCGATCTGGGTGGCCTTATCGGCCACGACAAGCAATAAGTTAGCGACTTTGGCATCGACCGTTTTATCTTCCGGATCGACCCCAAACCCTTCGAGGGCGGCCTGCTGTTTGAATTCGCGGATACCGGCGGCAAGCACGTCGACGACCATGGCGTGCGTGTGGGCGGGATTGGGAAAGAGTATCTGCCAGCCAAGGAAATTATCATATTGCTTGAAGGCCTCCTTGACCGTTTCCGGCTTGTTAAGGTCGAGCCCCTCAAAGATCTTCATGAAGCGGTCCCAGTGCTCCTGGTCCTGGCCCGGGATCATGTCGCGCTTGATGTTACCGGCCTTATAGAGACAGAGCAGAAGTTCAAAAGCCAGATGGGATTTATAAATGCTGTCTTCGGCCGTGATCGGCTCGATCTTCCCCTGCGCCAGGTCGGCCAGCGACTTCCCTTCGTAGGGATCAGGTATGGGCGATGAGTCTCCCTGTATGGTCAGGACCATCGTCAATAAACCGACGATATTGCCCCAGGCGGCGATCCTGGCCGCGCCGGCGGCGCCGGCCAGGCCAAGCCCTTCGGCGGCGCCGGTCTGGGCCAGCGTTTTCAACACCACATTGGTCGCCAGCCGGCCGCCGTAATAATACTGCGCTGATTCCCCGATAGCGCCGAGCGCCTGGCCGGTGTAATTGGCAGCTTTGCTGTCAACCACATCTTTCAGGCCAAAACCGAGAGTATCTGAGCCAACGTTATTTTGGTAAGCGGCGCTGAAGGATTCAGTCGCACCGAGTGCCCCCATGACGCCAAAGAAGGTAGTTACCAGTCCGGCGGCGCCCTTATTGGGGATCTTGCTCACGCCGATCTTATTGGCTAAGGCGATCCCGCCGTAAAAACCGCCCAGTCCGGAGGCTGATGTCGCGCAGATCTGGCCG
>JAQTLJ010000151.1 GCA_028714935.1 Candidatus Margulisiibacteriota bacterium
CGACATTCGCCGGGTTGACCGCCTGGGGCGCGATCTTTATCTCCTTGATCTCCATGTCCCCGCTGATCTTGACGCTGACCCCGCCTGCCGATTCTTCAAAAACTTCCTGTGCCAGCTCTTCCTTGATCTTTTTCAGCTGGCCCTGCATTTCCCGCGCCATCTTGATCATTTCGCCCATGTTGCCGAATATCACTGCAGCACTCTCCCTTCAAAAAATTCCGCCACCGTGCTGACGGAGAGCGAAGCATCCTTTTTGCTGTCGCTTACGATACACTCGACCGGGATCTTTTCGCCGATCACTTCCCGCACCGACTCCTCCACCGCCGCCTTGTTCTTCACTTCTTCCAGACGTTCCTTATGGAACGCGTAACCCCGGCGGAAAGTGATCACCAGTTTCCCTTGGCCGCTGATCTCGGCCGGTTCCCCTTCGTGCAGGGAAACGTAGCCGAAAATGCTCTTCTTCTAGACGCTCTCCAGGATGTCGTTCCAGTGGGTTTTTATCTTGCCGATCATGCCGTCGCCCTGGACATTGGATATTGGGTTAGGGGTCTGGATGCCGGTATTGATATTGGAAGCTGGTAGTTTGTCACCGGATCCAATTCCCTTAGACATTTTTCCAGCTTCCATACCGGCTTCTACAATCTTAACCTTACTTCCGTCTTCCAGTAGCTCAAGCAAAGCAACTTCCAAGACCAGCCGGGCATGAGGATGCCACCTCATGTCCAGCTCCGCCCGCGACAGCGCCCGGATAGCATCCTTGATCCGCGCCAGCGAAAACTTTTCGCTCTGTTTTTTCAACCTTTCAAGGTGATCGGCGGTCAGCTCCAGCGCTTCGCCTGATCCGACTTTTAAGTGCAGGAGATTGCGGAAATGCGCCACCATGTCCCGGGTCACCTGCAGGGTCGATCTCCCTTCCTCCAACCCCTGCCTGATCAGTTCCAGGACTTTGGCAGGGTCATTTGTCGCTACCGCGTCCCCAAAAGCGAACAGGAGCTCTTCGTCCGCAGTCCCGAGGAGGGTGACGACATCGTCATAAGAGATTTTATGGCCGGAAAAAGAGACCAGCTGGTCAAGCAGCGACACGGCATCGCGCATGCAGCCTTCGGCCACGCGGGCGACCAGGTTAAGGGCTTTGGCGTCGATCTCAAAACTTTCCGCTTTGGCGATCTTTTTTAAATGGTCCTCGATCTCGGCCAGCTTGATCAGGCCGAAATCCAGCCGCTGGCAGCGGGAAATTATCGTTAAGGGGACTTTCTGGAGTTCCGTTGTTGCCAGAACAAAGATCGTGTGCGACGGCGGCTCCTCCAGGGTCTTGAGGAGGGCATTGAACGCCTCCGGAGTCAGCATATGGACCTCATCGATGATGTAGACCTTATAGCGGCCTTCAACCGGCGCGTAGCGGATCCGCTCGCGCAGCTCCCTGATCTCATCGATCCCGCGGTTGCTGGCCGCGTCGATCTCGATGACGTTGACCGAATGGCCGTCGCGGATCTTGAGGCAGTTGCCGCAGACGCCGCAGGGATCCGGCGTCGGCCCCTTCTCGCAGTTCAGTGCCTTGGCCAGGATCCTGGCGGCGGAAGTTTTGCCTGTCCCGCGCGGGCCGGAAAAGATATAGGCATGCGCCAAACGGTTATTCTTGATCGCGTTCTTCAGAGTCTGGATGATCGCCGGCTGTCCGATGATCTCATCGAAATTCTGCGACCGCCATTTGCGGTAAAGCGAAATATAGCTCATTGATAGATCCTCGGCACCCGTTTGCCGATCCCGCAGATCACTTCGTAGGAAATCGTGTCCTCCAGCCCGGCGATCTCATCGGCGGAGATCAGCTGGCTGTTCTGCTCGCCGATCAAGACCACTTCATCGCCGACCTCAACTTTAGCGTCGCCAACATTGACGAGCGTCAGGTCCATGGTCACCCGGCCGACGACCGGAAACCGCTTGCCGCGGATAATGACCTGGCCGCGGTTGGAAAGCCTCCGGCTGAAGCCGTCGGCATAACCGACCGGGATCGTGGCCACCGTGGTTTCGTTCGGCGTGACATAAGTGCAGCCGTAAGAAAGCGGCGTCCCGGCCGGGACACTTTTAAGGTATGTGATCCGGCTCTTGAAAGACAGCGCCGGCTTCAGGCTGATCAAACGCCTGGAATTCCCCTGCGGATAAAGGCCGTACATCATCAGCCCCACCCTGACCATGTCGAGGTGCGTTTCAGGATGGAACAGGACGCCGGCCGAATTGGCCGCATGCTTGATCGGGATCTGCGGGACTTTGGCCGCTACCTGCTGGAATTTTTGGAACTGGCCGACAGTAAAATTATCGTGCGGGTCTTCCGCCATGGCAAAGTGGGTAAAAATGCCGTCAAGCTTGATCGCCGGCAAAGACGAAACCTTGGCAATAAAGGCGACCGCTTCAGAAGGCTGGACGCCGACCCGCCCCATGCCAGTGTCGATCTTAACGTGGACCCGGGCCGTTTTTTTTCTTTTCTGCGCTTCGTCCGACAGGGCTTTCGCTTCACTGAACGAATAGATGGTTTGGGCCAGGTCGTACTGGATGATCTCGTCAACGACCGAGGTCGGCGATTCGGTCAGGATCAGGATCGGGGAGACAAGGCCGGCCTCGCGCAGTTCCAGCGCTTCCTTGAGGTTGGCGACCGCCAGGAAATCGGCGCCCGCTACCACCGCCGCGCGGGCCACCGCCACCGCCCCATGGCCGTAAGCATTGGCTTTGACCACCGCCATAAATCTCACTGACGGGGCCAGCAGTTTCCTGATCTCGGCAATATTATGTTTTATCGCGTTAAGACTTATTTCGGCGTAAGTGTGCATCTCTTAATTTATCCACCAGTTCGTCCGGGATCGTCAGTTCGCCCAGGTCGGTTTCCCGGCCGCTCCGTTCCCCGTGGTAATCCGAGCCGCCGGTCAAAAGCAGCCCATACTTGCGGGCCAGGTTCAAATAATGCTCCGTATCC
>JAQTLJ010000152.1 GCA_028714935.1 Candidatus Margulisiibacteriota bacterium
CTTAGTGGTAAAAGAGCTTGAGCTGATCGTCACAACTGCGCAAAAGGGAGAGCGGCTAGACCACTTCCTTTCCCGGCAAACTGAGCTCGGCCTTTCCCGGTCCCAGATACACAAACTGATCGATGATGGTTTTATCGAGGTCAACAAAGAAAGCCCGAAAGCGAGCTATCGGATAAAACCGGACGATCGGATCTCTATCAACATTCCGCTGCCCAAACCGCTGGAGTTAACGCCTGAGAATATCCCGCTGGATATCGTTTATGAGGACAATGATTTGGTCGTCATTAATAAACCAAAAGGGCTGGCTGTCCATCCCGGAGCCGGACGGACAACCGGCACCCTGGTTAACGCGTTGCTGTCCCATTGTCAGGACCTTTCCGGTATCGGCGGCGTGCTGCGGCCGGGCATTGTCCACCGGCTGGATAAAGATACCTCCGGGCTTTTAGTCGTGGCAAAAAACGATCTGGCGCATCAAGCTCTGGCCAAACAATTCAAGAACCGCAAGATCTTCAAACAATATCTGGCATTAATTCACGGAGAGGTGAAACAGGCGGGGGGGACTATCGAGTCGAAGATCGGCCGGCATCCGCTGCATCGCAAGAAGATGGCGGTGATAAAGGAGGCGGGTAACGGGGGACGCGTAACGCGAGGGAGAGAGGCGATCACAATTTATAAAGTATTGGAAAGATATAAGAACTACACTTTAGTTGAAGTGACCTTAAAGACCGGCCGGATGCATCAGATCAGGGTCCACATGACCTCGATCGGCCATCCGGTCGTCGGCGACCCGACTTACGGTCACCGGCAGGAGGAATTCGCTGTTTCCGGCCAGCTTTTACACGCGGCCCGATTGGGTTTTGTCCATCCGCGAACGGGCAAATATCTTGAATTTTTTACGGATGTACCTTCGGAGATGAAAACGATTATTGGAAAATTACGAAAGAAGTGACGATGCCGAGCGCTGAGGGCAGCCCGACTATGATAGATGATTCCAGCCCGCCAAAATTCACGCCGCTCAATCTTAAGGTCAGGAAAATACTGGTCCCGGCGACTAGCCCGATGCAGGAACCAAACAGGATATTTAAGAATTTTGCCAGCAGAACCCTGTCTTTTTGAATGACCGGTCCCAGGTCATATTTGGGCAAAACAGGCTGATCGGAAGGCTTAACTATTCTGACTATAACTGGCCTTGAATTCACTGTCGGTTTCCTCCTACATTTTATCGTTATCTTTCCTAGAAAATTTCACTGTTAACTGATATAATCTTCAAGTGATTTTAGCCGTTGATCTGGGTAATACTAATATAGTTTTTGGCCTGTTTAGAGGGAAGAAGCTGCTGAGGCAGTGGCGGCATCCAACATCAAATTTCAAGCTCCCGGCTTCAAGATATAAGATCCGGAAAATAATTATCGCGAGTGTGGTTCCTGCTTTGAACAAGAAGTTAATGCGGCAAATAGTCAAACAATATGGCGTAAAACCTTATTTTGTCACCGCTGAGAATATCCCGACATTAAAAGTTTTGCTTAAGAATAAAAGAGAGATCGGCGCTGACCGGGTGGTTGATGCCCTGGCAGCTTATAAATTATATGGCGGGCCGGCGATCGTTGTTGATTTTGGCACAGCGACGACGTTTGATATTATTTCGGCCAAAGGGGAGTATCAAGGCGGGGTGATCGCTCCGGGGATCACGCTGGCCAGGGATGCGCTTTATGAGCAAACAGCCAAACTACCCAAAATAGAGATCAGCTCGCCGACAAGGGTGATCGGCAAGGATACGGTTTCCGCCATACGGAGCGGGCTGGTCTTTGGATACGTTGCCCTGGTTGAAGGCATGATCGCGAGGATAAAGTCCGAGGTCCGGGCTAAAAATATTAAAGTGATCGCCACCGGAGGATTGGCCGGATTGATTTGCAAATATACTAAAGTTGTTGATAGAATTGACGCAAAGCTAACCCTGCAAGGTTTACAAATGATCGGAGCAATATTAAATGGCTGAAGAACTGAACGATCTGCTGAAAGTCAGGCGCGAAAAACTTGATGAGCTGAGAGCCGGCGGGATCAACCCGTTCCCTTACCGCTATGACAAGACCGACAGCGCGGCCGGGATCTTAAGTAAATATGAAGGGATCAAGGAAGGGGAAGAGAGCCCGGAGACAGTCTCCCTGGCCGGCCGGGTCATGACCAAGCGCGGCCACGGCAAGGCCTCCTTTGCCCACATACAAGATTCGTCCGGACGGGTCCAGATCTACGCTAAACAAGATATTCTGGGCGCCGAGCAGTATGCAGTATACAGCAAGCTGGATATGGGCGATATCATCGGCGTTAAAGGCCGTGTTTTCCGCACCAAGACCGGCGAACTCACCGTTCGGGTCAGTGATTTTACCATGCTTTGCAAATCGCTCCATCCTTTGCCGGAAAAATGGCACGGGTTGACTGATAAAGAACTGCGCTACCGCGAAAGATACGTTGACTTAATGGTCAATCCCGAGGTCAAGGCTGTTTTTCTCAAGCGCAGCCAAATAGTTTCGCTGATCAGGCGGAGCCTTGAAGACCGGGGATTTATCGAGGTAGAAACGCCGATCCTGCATGTCCTGCAGGGCGGGGCGGCGGCGAAACCGTTCGAGACCTATCACGACGCGCTGGATATGCCGCTTTTCCTGCGGATCGCGCCGGAGCTTTACCTGAAGCGGCTGATCGTCGGCGGGTTTGAAAAAGTCTTCGAGATGGGCCGCGTTTTCCGCAACGAAGGCATTTCCTACAAGCACAATCCGGAATTCACCATCATTGAGATCTATCAGGCTTACGCGGACTACAATGACATCATGAAACTGACCGAAGAGCTGATCACGACGGCGGCCAAAGCAGTGCTCGGCGGCCTTAAGATCAAATATAAAGGCGAAGATATCGACCTGACGCCGCCGTGGAAGCGGCTCTCTCTGGTTGATGCCCT
>JAQTLJ010000153.1 GCA_028714935.1 Candidatus Margulisiibacteriota bacterium
AAGCGGTCACCCCTCAAGTGACCGGGACTCGGGAGATCGTCAGTCTGAAGCAGAAATTAAAAAACACCCTTAAGAATGCGGCCAGCCAAACAGCGGAGACGGCCAAAGACACCGCTAAGGAAGTCGTTAAGCACACATCGGTTACCATCGGGTTGATGCCTTATGGACCACCCTGGTACCGCTCGGATTATTATCGCCCTAATTATTGGGAACGGCCGAAGATCGAAGAAAGCACCAAAGCCCAGTTCGCCCTCGGCTTAAGCTGGCTGAACGATAACAATCCGCCGCTGGACCAAAAGTCCAACTGGTACACGCTCACCCTGGCTTCGGGTTTTGAGCAGAGGATCGCGCTCGGCGCCGGCCTCAATTTTTACGACCTGACAAAGATCAGCACCGACATTCGCGGCATGGGCGCAGACCTTGACCTTGGCTTTATCGCCAAACCGGTTGAATATATTTCCGTCGGTCTGGTCACCAAAGGGATACTGACCACCGATTTCCACTGGCAGAGCGGGGAAACCACCCGGGGCTATGAAATGCTGGTCAATGGCGGCGTTGCGGTCAAACCGATCGATCCCCTCACCCTGGCAGTTGACGCGCATAATGTCTTGAACCAGAACGGGAAAAAAGCCACCATGCATTACGGCGCCGAAGTCGTCCTTCTGCAGGGGATCCTGGCCCGCGCCGGATTATCGGACGGGAATAAAACCGCCGGCCTGAGCGTAGCTATCCGCAACCTGATCATCGATTACGCTTACCTGGGCGGCGCCTTCAACCGGACCCAGATGATCGGCGCGACCTGGAGATTTTAAAAGTGTATCAGGATATTCTGGACGTTAAACGCCCAAATACCTGGCTGAACTTAAATAAATTAAATCACCGGGGCCAAAAAGAATGGCTTAAAAACAATTTTAAAGAGCTTCTTTCCTTCCTGAAAAATTTCCCCGCCGACAACATAGAGCTCTGGAACTTGATTGGCTATGCCTGTATTGACAACAACCTTTATCATGAAGCCGAGACAATTTATGATGAGCTTTTTAAAAAGACCCAGAAGGAGCACGGGAATATCGGCCTGGCCGCCTACCTGAGCGGGATCACCCATTTTCTTCAGGGCAGATTCCAGGAAGCTTACAAGGACTTCAAGCTGTCCCGGCAGCATGAACTGCAGACCAAAACCGTCAACGGACCATCCGCCCGGGCGCTGGCTTACATGGAAGAGACCCTTTTCCCCACCAGAGAAATAATTAAAAGCAATATTGCCCAATTGATCAAAGACCTGAACACTCCCAGGATGCTGGAGCGGGCGATCGGCGCCAATATGCTCCGCACCATCCATAAATGGAATTCCGCCACCCCCCTATTTTCCCGGGGTGTTTCTCAGGGCGGTGGATATTTTCTGACTTTGCGGAACAATCTCGGACAGATAAAAGGGATCGCGGTCGACCCGGGTTATGATTTTTTCAATATCTTCAGGGACCTGGGATTAAGCATTGCCGATATCGATGCCATCATCATCACCCATGATCATGATGACCACACCGAGTCCGTTGAAGGAATACTGTCCCTGCTGGCCAAATATAATGACCATAATGAAGCACGCAAGACCAAAGTCATCGATGTTTTCGGCTCCGCCGGCGTCCTTTTAAAATTCCACGGACTGCTGACCGCCACCGACATGTTCGGTAATCGGGAGATCAACTTCAAGCTCCTGGTCCCCGGAGCGGAGATCACCGAGGTCAAAGGGGTTTCTCTGAAAGAAAAGCACGGCTTTACCCTCTCGGTCAAGCCCGCCCACCATACCGAACGCTGGACCAGCCAGGAATCATCGATCGGCGTCGTCATTCATACCGGCATCAAAGACATAAAGAACGGCGGCAATTTAAATATTGGCATTACCGGCGATACCCGCTATGAGATCGGTCTCGGACTGGAATACCGGGACGCCCAGGTACTGCTTTTGAACATCGGTTCGGTGGAAAAAGAGGAAGGCAAGATGCTAAACCAGCATCTCGGCATGATCGGGTGCATAAACCTGATCAAAGAAGCCCGCCTGGGAAAACCTCTGCTGGCGATATTAACTGAATTCGGCGAAGAATTCTCCGGCAAGCGTGAGATCATCAGCCGGATCATCGAAAACTGGGCTCAACCGATGGCCGGGGGTAAAGGCCGCGACCTGAGGGTCATTCCAGCCGATGTCCATCTTGAGGTCCGCCTGGAAGACCTGAATATCCGCGAAACCGATACCGACGTCTTTTTCCCTTACACCCTGATCAAGATCGATGAGTCGGACCCGGAGATCTTGAGGTACCGCTTCAATGATTAAGGCCGTCTCCATATTGCGCGAATCCAAAGTCGACTCCAAAGGCCGGGAGATCGAAAATCGTGTTATCCTGACCCCGGCATTGGTCCAGAACCTTGTCGCCCAATGCCCGAAAGTTAAAGTTTATGTCGAAAAAGATGCCGGCGCCAAGATCGATTGTTCTGACAGATCATATGAAGGATCAGGCGCAGAAATTTGTTCCCACAATAAAGCCCTGCAGCAGGATCTTATCCTTGGGGTCAAGGAAACAAAAATGAATGATTTTGCCGATCTTCAGGAAAACATTTTTATGTCCTACCAGCACTTTGCCCAAAGCCGCGACCGGACCGAAGCAGCTGTTAAAACCCGGGCGGTTTTTGTCGCCCTGGAGACCATGGAAAAAGACGGAGTGTTCCCTTGCCTTGCCCCGATGAGCGAGGCGGCCGCTAAAATCATCGCCCGTCACGCCGACGAATATGCGCTGCTCAAGAAAAAGATCATCACCAGCGGTTTGCCGGAAACAGGGCTGCACGGGGCAAAAACGACCATCCTCGGCGGCGGCAGCGTCGGCCGGACCGCCGCGGAGGAATTTTCGGAACGGGGCTGTGAAGTTTATTTACTGGAAAAATATCCCGCCCGCG
>JAQTLJ010000154.1 GCA_028714935.1 Candidatus Margulisiibacteriota bacterium
GCCAGGGAAAAGACCTGGAAGCCGCCCGACTCGGTCAGGATCGGCTTATCCCAATTCATGAACTTATGCAAACCGCCGGCTTCCTTGATCAGTTCCGGCCCGGGGCGGAGCAACAGATGATAAGTATTAGCAAGGATGATCTCTGCCCCGATCTCATGCAGCTCCCGCGGCGCCATGGTTTTGACCGTCGCCAGTGTGCCGACCGGCATAAAGGCCGGGGTGTTTATCGCCCCATGGGGCGTATGGATCCTGCCGACACGGGCTTTGGATTTTGAGTTTTTTTTGAGGATTTCGAACTTGTAAGTGTTCACTTTATTATTATAACATCAAAGAATTAGCATCGCGTCACCGAACGAGAAAAAGCGGTATTTTTCTTTGATCGCTTCCTGGTAAGCTTTCATAATAAAGTCTTTGCCGGCAAAAGCCGACACCAGCATTATTAAGGTCGTCCTTGGCCAGTGGAAATTGGTGATCATCGCGTCGACAACCTTGAATTTGTAGCCGGGGTAGATGAAAAGGTCCGTTTCCCCTTTGTGCCCTTCGTGCCTTTGTGCCTTCGTGGTTATTTCGGAAGCGCAGGCCTCCAATGTCCTCACCGAAGTCGTTCCCACCGCGATCACACGCTTTGCTTTCCGCACCGCCTTGATCGTCTCCCCCAGCATCTCATAGTACTCCGAATACATCTTATGGTCCTCAACGTTCTCGGCATATACCGGCTTGAACGTCGCCAAACCAGTGTGCAGGGTTATATGACTGATCCCTACTCCCTTATCCCTAAACCCTTTCAAAAGCTCCGGCGTGAAGTGCAGCCCGGCAGTCGGAGAAGCGGAAGCGCCTTCTTTTTTCGCATAGACCGTTTGATACCTGCGTTCTATGTTCAACTTTCTACTTTCTACTTTCGGGGGTTTGATGTACGGCGGTAGCGGTATTTGCCCCTGGTTTCGCATAAACCCATCCAAGTCACCAGTAAATTCAATAATCTGTTCTCCTGTTTCCGTCTTTTCCAATACTGTCCCCAAGACTTCCTCTCCAAATAGAACTCTCGAGCCGACCTTGAGCCGCTTGCCCGGTTTAACCAGACATTCCCAGGTCTTTGGTCTGCGGTCTTCAGTCTTTGGTCTGGTTAGCAGAACCTCAACCTTCGCTCCCCCATCCTCTTTCTTGCCTATCAAGTTTGCGGGAATAACTTTTGTGTCGTTCAAAACCAGCAGGTCGCCAGCGTTAAGATAATCGACAAGATCGTAAAAGTGTTTATGGGCGATGGTCCGGCGAGCGCGGTCGAGCACCATCAGCCGCGAGTGGTCTCTCCTCAGGGTTGGCTCATGGGCGATTAATTCTGAAGGAACCTGAAAATCAAAATCAGAGGTTTTAATCATGCCTGGCCAGCATGCTCCACCATGTGCATACCCAGATCGGCCCCCGTCTTGAGCAGAAGGAACAACACCATGGCGTGGGGAATCAAGGCCCCGACCAGAATAGTTAAATGCATCGGAAAAACGCGGAAATAGGGAAAAGCCATCATGCCCGCCAGACTGCGCTTGCCTTCATCGCGGCCCAAGTTGTAAATGAACGAGAAAAGATGGTTGCCAAAGAAAATGAGCGCCGAAAACAAAATCGGACCGGGACTGGCCGCACCGAGCAAGTCCGGCTCAACCGCAAAACCAAAGAGGAACATGACGTAAACCAGATGGAATGTGCCGTAGTGCAGGGCAAAAAAGTAAGATATTTTCATCTGGTCGCTCGCGTCGGCCAGAAAGGAAAGGCCCTTGAAGGGAAGGCCCTTGAAGAATAAGCCCTTAAAGGAAAAGCCCTCGGTCGAAAGATTTGTGGCGGTGGACATGCGGATAAAATTAAAAAAACCGATGATGACATTCTGGAACCAGTAGATCCACATCATTTCAAGGAGGCTCCACTGGTATGTCACAGCCAGGATAAGGGTTGTCAGATTGGCGCCGATCAGCGACCAACTGGAAGGGTCGGACAATAATGAATTTAAGAAACCGCGTTTCATGTAGTTTTAACTAAAATCGGGGTGGCGGGATTTGAACCCACGATCTCTACCACCCCAAGGTAGCGCCTTAGACCAAGCTGGGCCACACCCCGATTATTGATTACCTTCGCCAAACAACGTTCATGAGCAGGGTCAGCACCAGGCTGACCAGGATCATCGTTGTGATCGGAATATAAACCGTCAAGCCGCCGCGATCGAAAGAGATGTCGCCCGGCAGCCGGCCAAACCAGGGGATCTTGGCCATGATGATAAAAAATCCGCCGATCACGACCAGCACTACTCCGATATAAAGCAACATCCGGCCCAAAGGTTCTACCGCCATCTTATTTCACCTCGAACCTGACGGGAATTTCGTACCAGCTGGCCAGGGCCGCGCTCCCCTGCGCCGCCGGAGTAAACCGCCATTGTTCGACAGCCTGCACGGCCGATCCATCAAATTCCGGGACTCCGGACGAAGTTTTTACTTCGACCTTTTCCGGTTGGCCGTTTAAACCGATATAGACCGATAAGAGCGCTGTCCCTTCTAAACCCTTTTGTAAAGCCGCAGCCGGATATACTGGCAAAACTTTAAAGGTAATGACCGGCGGCATGATCGGCAAAGGGGCGGCGATCTGCGGCGCCGGGGCCGGCACACTGACCGTCCTGATCGCCTGTTTGGCCGGAACCGCCGAAATTGTCTTTGCCGCCTGATTGACAGTCACCGTCTCGCCCAAGAATACCAGCTCTTTCCCGGCGGGGGCTATCTGCGGCCGGGTCAAAAAATAGCCAGTCGATAAAACTAAAAATAACGCAGTGAATAGAATCGCGTTGGTAATCGAAACTTCTTTTGCCCTGATCATAATTTTCCCTCCCTGATAATATAATTATAGCAGTTTATATCCACCATTTCACCCC
>JAQTLJ010000155.1 GCA_028714935.1 Candidatus Margulisiibacteriota bacterium
CAGATCGCTTTCCTGACCGGATCAGATGAGGTCGCGGTTTACGATCATCGCAAGAAGAAAGGGATCAAACCGGGCTACAAGCTGGTCGATACCTGCGGCGGTGAATTTAACCCGCAGCAGCCGTATTTCTATTCGACCTACGACCAGGGGCAGGACGAGTGCCGCGCGACCGACAAGAAAAAGGTCATGGTCTTGGGCGGCGGCCCGAACCGGATCGGGCAGGGGATCGAGTTCGATTACTGCTGCTGCCACGCCTCTTTTGCCCTCAAGGAAGAAGGCTACGAGGCGATCATGGTCAACTCCAACCCGGAAACCGTCTCGACTGATTTTGATACTTCGACCCGGCTCTATTTTGAGCCGCTGACCCGCGAAGATGTGCTCCACATCGTGGAAGCGGAAAAACCGGAAGGGGTGATAATCCAGTTCGGCGGGCAGACGCCGCTCAATCTCTCCAAGCAGCTGGCCGATGCCGGCGTGCCGCTCCTGGGGACCTCGGTCGATTCGATCGATCGCGCCGAGGACCGCAAGCGCTTCAAGACATTAATAAAGAAGTTAAAGCTCAACCAGCCGGCCAATGGCACAGCGACCTCTTTCGTGGAGGCGAGGAAAGTGGCCAAGAAGATCGGCTACCCGGTGCTGGTCCGCCCGTCCTATGTCCTGGGCGGCCGGGCAATGGTCATCGTTTATGATGAGAATGACCTGCAGGAATACATGGAGAAAGCGGTGATCGCTTCGCCCGACCGGCCGATCCTGGTCGACAAGTTCCTGGAGGACGCCATCGAAGTTGACGTCGACAGTGTTTCGGACGGCAAGCAGGCCGTGATCTGCGGCATTATGGAGCATATCGAAGAAGCGGGGATCCACTCCGGCGACTCCGCCTGTTCCCTGCCGACTTTTTCGCTCTCCAAAATGATGCTGGACGATATCCGGCAGGCAACTTATGCCCTGGCCAAAGAGCTGAAGGTCAAGGGGTTGATGAACATCCAGTACGCGGTCAAGGGCAACACCCTCTATGTTCTGGAGGTCAATCCGCGGGCTTCTCGGACGGTCCCATTTGTCTCCAAGGCGACCGGAGTTCCCTGGGCCAAGATCGCCACGCAGGTAATGCTGGGGCACACGCTTAAAGAGCTCGGCGCCGTCAAGGAAGTGATCCCAAAACATTTTTCGGTCAAGGAAGCGGTCTTCCCCTTCAATCGTTTTCCCGGTGTTGACCCGGTCCTCGGGCCGGAAATGAAATCGACCGGTGAAGTCATGGGGGCGGATGCCGACCTCGGCGTTGCTTACATGAAAGCCCAGGTCGCCGCCGGGCAAAAGATCCCCATGGAAGGAAAGGTCTTTATTTCTGTCAACGACCACGACAAGCGGGCGATCACCGATGTTGCCAAACGCTTTGCTACCTTAGGTTATAAGATCGTGGCAACATCCGGCACGGCTGATGTTCTGCGCAAGAACGATATCGAACTTGAAGAAGTGGCCAAACTGGGCGAGGGGCGGCCTGATGTGCTGGATCTGGTTAAAAACGGAGAGATCAAGTTGATCATCAATACTCCCGGCAGTAAAAAGACCAAAGTGGACGAAACCAAGATCCGCTCCGGCGCCATCATGCACATGGTGCCGATCATCACTACGCTGTCCGGCGCGCGGGCGACCATTAACGGTCTTGAAGCGGTCAAGAAAAAGGGATTTGACGTCAAGGCGCTGCAGGATTATCATAAGTGATGTGAAGAGCAAAGTCTTTATAACCGGGATCACCGGTTGTGTCGGTCATTATCTTTTCGACTTATTAGCCAGTAATCCGGATTACCAGCTTTACCTGCTTGCCCGCCAGCCGCAAAAAATGATGCGGAGCCTTTCCGGCAGCACTGTGATCCAGGACGGGATGAGCAATATCGGTAAATATGCCGACTTATTGAAAGACATGGATCACGTTGTTCATGTCGCGGCGGGTTGGGGGGAGACCGAGGCTAATTATGACCATACGATCGAGCTGTTCAACTTATTAGACCCGCATAAATGCCAGAAGGTCATCTATTTTTCAACCGCGAGTATCCTGGATAACAGTAATCAGCTGGTCGAAAAAGTCGGCCAGATCGGGACATCATATATTAAAGGCAAATATCTCTGCTATAAAAAGTTGCCCCAGCTAAAGATCTATGACCGTCTGATTACGCTTTTCCCGACCTGGGTGCTGGGCGGGGATAAATCCCACCCGTATTCACACGCGATGCTGGGGATAGAAGGGGCGGTCAAATGGCTAAGGCTTCTGCGCTTTCTGACGGTTGACCTGAGCTTTCATTTTATCCACGCCCGGGATATTGCCCAGATCGCCGCTTACCTTTTACGGACAGAGATCAAAGGGAAAGAATTTGTCCTTGGCCAGCCTTTGATCACGGCTGACCGGCTGATCGGCGAGATGTGCGATCATTATCATTTAAGAAGATACTTCCGGGTCAAGCTTGATCCGCTCTGGGTCAAGACACTGGCGCCGCTATTCGGTAAAAAACTGTCTGACTGGGACCTGTATTCCCTGGCCAAGAAAAATTTCAGTTACAATGTGGTTGGTCCAGAGTCCTTTGGTCTGAAATCAGAATTTAAGACGATCAAAGATGTGCTAAAGTAGAAGGAGGTGGCAAATGAGCTTATTTGTATTGATCAATTACATCGTTTACGGCATCAGTTTTCTCGGTTTGGGAGTGATCCTGTGGGGGATACTGCTGGTCGTCAAGGACTTTATCCTTGGTCTGTTCTCTGATGACCCGCAGTCAAAGCGGCTGATGCGCCAAAAGCTGGGGAGCTATCTGATCCTCGGCCTGGAGTTTTTCATCGCCGCCGATATTATTCGTACGATCATCCGCCCGGACTGGAACGAGATTGGGATGCTGGCGGCGATCATCGCCCTGCGGAC
>JAQTLJ010000156.1 GCA_028714935.1 Candidatus Margulisiibacteriota bacterium
TAAAGGTTGGGTGGCAAAGGTGAAAACGGGAGGTAAGAGCTCCCGACGGTTTGACCGGTAACGGTCACGTGCTAAACCCCACGCGGAGCAAGACCAAAAAGGGCCAGGGTTGCTCGCCCGCTACAACGCCCGAGTAGGTCGCATCGAGGTTGGTGGCAACATCAGCCCCAGACAGATAATCGTCCACGACAGAATCCGGCTTACCGGCCTGCCCTTTTAAACCACTTCTTGAATGAATTTATAGTCGACTATACTTGCCTTAGCCGGGTCAAACACAAATTCCAACCCGGAGACAATCGCCTTGTCAGTTAGAAAAGTCCGACCGCTCAAGATAACCTCATAAAGGTCGCTATCACCTGCAATAAACTTGATCCATCCCTTATACTCAGGATTGGTAAGCACAAAAACCCCGCCAATGTCATAAACAAATAATTTCCCATCTTTCAAATAAGCCCGGGTTTGCTGACAATGTTGATGCGTACACCAAGCAGCAGAGACCTTGCCTGGCCGACCCGATGACCAAATAGCCCGGAACAGATCTTCCCTTTCCTGAGTGGTTTCTGAGTGCGCATCCAGAAAGATCGCGTCAACTTGTCGGCCATAAGCCTCCAGCTTTTCTCTTACTGAAGCAAGAAATTGGCCGTCCCTTAAAACAGCGGACATTTCACCTTTGACCGAAGCCCCATTCATAATTAAACTTAACACTAAAAGCCTTCTGCCTTTGACGCCGATCTGAAAATTCGACCAATCCTCCAGCCAGGCCTGATTTACACCTAAAACCTGGGCTTTTTTGAACAAATTTACGCCTGGCTTTATCTCCCGATCACTTACCAAATCCCAGTTAAACGGCAAAGCAAGATGGTTTTTTACCAGCGGATCTGCGGCAACAACCGGCGACACATCTTCTTTGAGCGCACTCATAATAGTATATTCCAGGGCATGGTTCCCGCCGGTGGCAAAATATTTTTCTCCCATATATCTTTGCATAACTGCAAAAAGCTCCCGGCACATCCCGTTTTCCTGACCCTTTTCTTCTTCGGTAACAGCCCTAACTGCGCTATTTTCCGCCTGGACAATTAGCAGGTCCGGCCGGCTCGTCCTTTTCGCCTCCAAAAAGCGCTCCAAAGCCTTAACTCCAAATGCCCCAACAACATCGCCGATAACCTGCACTCTTATCAGGCCGGGCTCGTTTACATCTGAGATCCTATTGACCGCCGAATCCTGCGGCCGCTCATTAGAAATTAAGCGATACGGGACCTCCAGATACTTGCCATCAAACGGGTCTCGCCTGATCTCCCCGACCTCCCCCAGATCCCACCCGCCAAATGGCAATTCCCTTATTTGCTCCGCCGCAACGCCATGGCCAACATTGATGACATAGCGGAATCCAGCCCGGCTGGCTAACAGGGCGATCATTTCCTTATTGAACGTGCCGATCTCAAAATGGATAAGAACATTATTCCTGGCCGGATCGATCGCCGAAATAATTGAAGGGGGCAAATTATATTCCAGATCTAATTCTTCTACCCTGCCCTTAACAAAGGGCGTCTTATAAACGTGCCCTTGACGATCGCCCGCTAATTGCGAACTCAGCATCATGTTGCCCAAAGCCCAAATGACGCAGTCTCCTGAGTGAACTTTTAAGGGTGCTCCGGCAGGGCGAGCGATCAAATTGTCCGGAAAAAGCAAATTATTTAAATCAACAATCGCTTCCGCTTCATGACCACACGCCGGATAACCGGCCACGATCAGATCGGTTTCTGGCATAATAATTCTTGATCTAACTTGCTCGATCAGTCCCGGCGAATAATTCACTACCGGGAAAATGACCTGCTCATGGTCTTGCCTGATCTCTTTTAGCCTTGACCTGACCGATCTTATTTCCCTGGACGACAAACTTTTATTGATCGTTCCCCAGACTATGGCCTTCATTGTTACCTGTTCCTTTTACCTTATATCGTTAGCTTTCACGTTTTATTTCAAATTTTGACTGAAATTCTCCAGAATAGCCTCCGATAACCAATTCGGAGGAACGATCATGAGCGTTGATGAAGTTAACAGACAATTAAGGATCTCTTTTTCACCGATCAAACTGAACGGCGGTTATGAGTCTTTCAACTACGGTTCAGTTGACGACGGCACCGATGTGCCCGCCCATCCGGATGACGCCGGCGCGGAAAGCCGGCCGGTCAGCGCCAAAGCACAGAAGAATTTCGAGTTCACCGTCGGCACTGATGTCAAGGTCGACCTGTTCCAGTGGGCTTACATTAAATATCAGATCCAGTGGGACATGACCGCGGAAAGAAAAGATATCAACCATGACACCTACGGCTGCCGACCTTCGTATGACCGCGAAGGCAATACCGTCCCGATCTGTGGCGGTACGCCGGTACCCAATGAAACAGCCTATGCGGTTGGCAATGGGTCAACCTTTGCTTATGCCAACGAGGGCGGTCCGGAACTGTCAGACCTATCACGCCTGCAAAGCGTGAGCGCCGGGTTTTACCCTATCCTTTTCCAGGAAAACGGAGAACAGGGCTACCGCGAAAGGGCGCTGGCGCTTGAGGCCGGTGTTGCCACTAAAAATTACACCCTGACCCGCGGCTGGGTGCGCGACGGGATGGTTGAGATCATGGACCGGCAAGAGTATAACTTGTTCGGTTTCACCTGGGGGATCTATTACCAGGACCTGCATGCGCTGGGAACCGACAGATCTTTATTTGGCGGGATCAGCTTTGGTTTGAAAGGGACGCATTTCTTCGGCAACAGCCACGTCTTCAGCTTCGAAATGAGCGTCCCTGTAGGGATCGGGCTCTAAACCTTCTCCTTCAGCTCCAGGCCAAGAAAATAGCTCAAGACCGTCCGCAGGGCGATGATCGCCGCCAGCATC
>JAQTLJ010000157.1 GCA_028714935.1 Candidatus Margulisiibacteriota bacterium
GATCCGGCCGGCAATTTGACGGTGGAAAGCGTCTCTGTCAATGTGACCGCAACCGCCTCGCTGGAGCCGTTGCCCAAAGGCTGGGACGACATGAAAAAAGAGGATAGATACTGGAGGGGGAGAAATTATTTCCCCTCCGCCAATCTGGTCGAGGCCGATATCACGGCCTTGCCTGATTATGGGATTGAAGTCAAGGTTAAAGACTCGATGGATAGTGATTGTGTCTTAAAATACCTGCCGCGTGAAGGCCGGGCTGAGGTTAACAAGACGCATAAAACCACGACCATTATGCTGGGCGGCCAGTATTCAAGCAAAAGCGTGAAAAAAGTCCGGCGCGACCTTTACGAAGATCTGTACAATTACCTTGGATTGATATTAAAAAGGATCGAGGCGGTCAGGATCAGCGGCGGCTACCAGCTGGAGGAATTAAAGATCGCCGATCAGCCCGGCCTGGTTTCTGCAACCGGCGTGGACAATATTTATTTGCCGGAGATCAACCTCTCCTTCGACGACCGTTATTATCAGCCGACGATCTTTTCCAAGGCTGATCCGATGATGATCGCCGATGTCCCGACGATCAAGATCGATTTTAACACCAGCTCCGGCCTGATCTGGAGAAGAAGCCGGCTGTGGATCGATGAGACCGAGTACAATGCCACCAAAGGGGATTTTAGCCTGGTGGTGGTCAAGCCTTATAAGGACGCGTCGACTTTTGACGTCAATTACGGGATGTATACGCTGGTCGTCCCGGCGGTCAAGAAACTCCCCTTCGGCGAACATCATATTGTCTTTGAGATCGAGAATGCCTTTGGCTTGATCGTCTCCAAAGAGGCGTTTACCCGGGTCATTACCGTGCCGTCACAGATCGTCGGCAAACCGATGGTTTTTCCTAACCCCTTTAGCCCGGAAAGGGACCGGGAGGTCAAGATCCAGTATAACCTGACGCTGCCGGCCAATATTGAGATCGTGGTCTTCGGCGGGGACGGATCGACCGTCATGAAGAAGAGATATTCATCCGGTGATGACGGCGGGAAAAAGGGCTATAACACGGTGACCTGGAGCGGCCGGACCGATGCGGGATTTACTGTTTCCAACGGCATTTACATCGGGGTCATTATCGATAAGGATGAGAACCGGATCCTGGAAAAATTCCGGTTGTCGGTCTTCAGATGAGCTGGCCAGCGGTCATGAAAAATAAAGTCCCACTTATTATCATTGTGCTTTCCCTGCTGGTGATCGGCGGCTGTTCCGGGGAAAAGGCGCAGAATAAGGTGCTAAGATCGATGGCTGAGTTCGATCAAGCTTATATCCCTTCGCTTATTTTTGCCAACCTGCTAAAACAACGGGAATCGGAGCTGGCGCTGGACAGGCTGAAAGGCGAGTGGTCGGGGTTTAAGGGAAAATACTACAACCTGGAGCTCAAATACGGCTTGAATATCACCGATAAATTTTGGAAAGAGGATTTTGACAGGATCGGCTCCATGGTTGTTTCCGCAGAAGGCTACGTTAAGGAGAAAAATCTGCCGGCAGCTTATGCCAGTTTAGCGGGGATCAGGCAGGTAATGCTGGAGATCAGGCACAGGAACGGATTGGCCTATTTCCTGGATGGGATGGTCGAATTTCATGACGCCATAGAGAGGCTGACAACTTTTTTGCGCAGTAAAAGAAAATTAAGCGATCGGGATAAGAATAATTTACGGGAGTTGTTTAAGGAAGCCCAGACCAGCTGGTCAAAAGTCGCCGGGGCAGATATCGCCCCATCCCTGTTTGGCTTTAATTCCCGCAAAGTGAAAGCGATAAAGAAAAAGATCCAGAACGAGGAAAAACTGCTGGCCGCGCTGGCGGCGGCGCTTTCGGGCAAGGATATTGACAGGATGCTGCAGGCTGCCAGGGACCTGAGACCCAATTTTATCGAGCTTTACAAGGCGTTTGGCGAATTTGACCCGGTGTTCAAGAAAGTGATCGAGGAAAAGAGAAAAAACGCACCCCGCCGCACCACGACAACCACTCTGGCCGCCAAGAAAAAGAAGGCGCGCAAGCTTTTTAGATAGTTTGTTTTTTCCCCGCTATTATGTTATATTATTGACTCCATGGGGAAATTAGCCGGTAAAGATTTTATTTCGATCCACGATCTAACCTCTTCTGAAGTCGAAGAGATCCTGAACCTCGCGGCTGATCTGAAAAAGAAGCAAAAGAACCAGGAAAAGCACGAATATCTCTGGGCCAAGAGCCTGGCGATGATCTTTGAAAAGCCGAGCACCCGCACCCGCGTCTCTTTTGAGATCGGCATGTGGCAGTTGGGCGGCCTGGCGATCAACCTTGACCAGAAAGCGATCGGCCTCGGCACCCGCGAATCTATCCCCGATGTGGCGCGAACCCTGTCGCGCTACGCCGACGCGATCCTGATCCGGACTTTTGAGCACTCCAAAGTCATTGAGCTGGCGAAATACGCGTCAGTCCCCGTGATCAACGCTCTTTCTGACTTGACCCATCCTTGCCAGGCGCTGGCCGATATCTTTACTATCAGGGAAAAGAAGGCCAAAGCAAGTCAGGGAGGGCTGAGAGGGCTGAAAATGGCTTACATCGGTGATGGCAATAACGTTTGCCATTCGCTGATGCTGGCGGCGGCGAAAGTCGGTATGGACCTGACGGTGGCGACGCCAAAAGGGTATGAGCCAGCCGCAGAGATCGTGAAACTCGCGCTTGAGGACGGGAAAAAAGCCGGCATTGAGATCGATATCCTTAACGATCCGGTGATCGCCGCGACCAATGCGGACATTATTTATACCGACGTTTGGACCTCGATGGGGCAGGAAGCGGAAAGCAAAAAACGCCAGGCGGCCTTCAAAGGCTTTCAGGTGGATCG
>JAQTLJ010000158.1 GCA_028714935.1 Candidatus Margulisiibacteriota bacterium
TTTGGCCTGGCGATGGTCATCGTCTTTTTTTGCACGCTCTACCGCGGGATCGAAGAGAAGAACAGGATCATCTTAAATTCGGTCCTGTTGTTATTGATCGGGTTGAGCCACGGCTATACGCTGATCTTCTCCGGCGTGATCGCCTCATTTTTCCTTTTTACCAGGAAGTCATGGCGGGAAAACCTTGTTTATTTAGTTAAAGTTTATAGCCTGGGGGTGTCATTGCTGGCTTTCTGGCTGCTCCCTTTTTTCATGAATGTTCCTTATGTGACCAGTTATGTGACCAGATGGCAGATCGCTTCGATCTTTGAAGTGATCCCGCTTATCCTGGCGCCGTTTTTTGCCGCCAGTCTGGCCGCTTTTATGCTCAATCTTTTTGACCGCCGGACACTTTATTTTGGCTATATTATTCTAGCCTGTTTGCTCATCTACATCTTAAGCCCCAGCCTCGGCATGCTGGATATTAGGTGGGTCCCGTTTGTGCAATTATTTATGACTATTTTCGGCGCCACGATCGTTTTGATGTTTATTAAAAACATTAAAGGGCTCCCGCTTGTCCCGATCATTCTGTTCTTAGTGGTCGTGTTATGGGTTTCGCTCAACGTCACTTTTATCAAAGGGTGGATCAAATGGAATTATGAGGGTTTTGAGAACAAGGCGGCCTGGCCGCTCCTGCAAAAGATCACCGGCCATTTGTCCAAAACTGACGCCGGCAGGGTGGTCTATGAGCATTCTCCCGCCCATAATGTTTTCGGCAGCGAGCGGGTATTTGAGAACCTGCCTTACTTGGCTAAAAGGAAAACCCTGGAAGGCTTGTACATGCAGTCTTCGATCAGCGCGCCTTTTGTGTTTTACATCCAGTCGGAGATCTCCAAAGTCTGCTCAGGACCGTTCCCTCAGTATAAATATGCCAGTCTCAACCTGCCGGCGGCTATTCCGCATCTTAAGATGTTTAACGTGACGCAGTATATTGTCCGCAGCCCGGAAGCCAAGAAACAGGCGCAAAGCATGCCCGAACTGAAGCTGGAACAGCGCTTTGATGATTATGAGATCTATCGGCTGACCTCAAATGACGGCCATTATGTCGTTCCGCTGGCCTTTCAACCTGTTTTATATAAAACAAATAATTGGAAAATGGACTTTTTTGATTGGTTCCGAAATATCGATATCAATGATATCCATTTGGTTTATCTTAAATCGCCCGGCCGGAAAGATCAGGAAAGGTTTCAACTGCAGGCTTCAGCTTTAACCGAACTGAAAAGGGTCCCGATCAAATCGCCGCCGCCAGCAATTAAAGAAACGATCAAAGATGAGGAAATAATCTTTCACACGAACTTGGTCGGTTATCCCCACCTGATCAAGGTTTCCTATCATCCTAACTGGAAAGTGGAGGGGGCGGAGAGGATATATCTTGTTTCCCCGTCTTTTATGCTGGTTTATCCGGAGAAGAACACTGTCAGGCTATACTTTGGCAAGACCCTGTATAATTATCTTGGCGAGTTGCTAAGTTTGCTGGGATTATCAATTATCCTGGTTTCTGGTATAATCTACTTCATACATGTTCGGAAAACCTGAACTATCGATCATCGTCCCGATTTTCAATGAAGAGGGGAATCTCCAGGAGCTTTATTCCCGCCTGGCCGCAGTTTTAAAGCGCCAGAACCTCTCTTATGAGATCATTATGGTTGACGACGGCAGCACCGACCGGTCACTGGCAAAGATACACGAACTGTCAAGGCAGGATGGCGCGGTTAAGGCCATAAGTTTTTCCCGCAATTTTGGGCACATGATCGCCCTGTCGGCCGGTTTGGACCATGCTACGGGCGAGGTGGTCATCACCCTGGACGCCGATCTCCAGCACCCGCCGGAATTGATCCCCGAATTGGTCAAGCGGTGGAAGAGCGGCGCCGAGATCGTCAGCACCGTCCGGACAGAAACAAAAAGGGGAGGGAGATTCAAAGATCTTACCGCGCGCTGCTTTTACTGGCTGATCAATAAGATCGCCAGGCTAGATCTGCCGGCCAATGCGGCTGATTATCGTTTGCTCGACAAAAAAGTTGTTGTAACACTGAAGAATATCAGGGAGCGCTCGCGCTTCCTGCGCGGCCTGATCGGCTGGGTCGGCTATAAACAGGAATTTATCCCTTATCAGGCAGATCCCAGGTTTTCGGGCCGAACCAAATATTCGCTGGGGAAAATGGTCTCTTTCGCGATCGACGGGATCACTTCCTTTTCTGCTGTCCCGCTCAGGTTGTCCGCCTATCTCGGGCTGGCCATCGCTTTTTTCAGCTTCCTTTATATACTTTATGCGATCTATGTGAGGATCTTTACCAGCCAGGCGATCGCCGGTTGGACCTCGGTCCTGGTGGTAGTCTTATTTATCGGCGGCGTACAGCTGATCTTCCTCGGGATCATCGGCGAATACCTGAGCCGGGTATTTGAAGAGACCAAGGAGAGGCCCCTCTACATTATCCGCGAAAAATCGGGTTTCTAATGGCTCGGGAAGCGCCAACCTTAGCCGAAACGATCGATAATTACCAGAAATTATTCAAGAATGTCTCAGGTATTTTTAAGAGCGTTAATGTCAAAGCCGTTGCTTTGGCTGTTCTTATCCTGGCAGTTGTTTATTACATAGTTGTATTTTCGACCTATTCCATTCTGCTGAGGAAACTTTTTACACCCAGGCTTTTGATGCCGGGATCGACGACCAGGGGATCTGGCTGTTGTCGCAGTTCCTTAACCCTTTTGTGACGGTTCGGGGATTGAATATCTTT
>JAQTLJ010000159.1 GCA_028714935.1 Candidatus Margulisiibacteriota bacterium
ATGGGCCAGCAGGATCTCGGCCTCCAGGTGCGGTGATTCGAGGTTATATTTTTTAAAATAATCGGTGGTCCAGTTGAGGAGGTCAGCAATGGTCCAGGTAGT
This sequence comes from Candidatus Margulisiibacteriota bacterium, assembly GCA_028714935.1. Classification (GTDB taxonomy): domain Bacteria; phylum Margulisbacteria; class WOR-1; order O2-12-FULL-45-9; family O2-12-FULL-45-9; genus JAQTLJ01. The sequence goes on from JAQTLJ010000159.1 coordinate 103, forward strand.
CATTAACTTGTTTTGGCAAGCTTGGCGGCCCGGTCGGCGGCGATCAGCGCCTCGATGATCTCTTCCAGGTCGCCATCCAGCACAGCATCCAGGCGGTAGATAGTAAAGCCGATGCGATGGTCGGTTATCCTCCCCTGCGGGAAATTGTAGGTCCGGATCTTTTCCGAGCGGTCACCGGTCCCGACCATGATCCGCCGCGAATGTTCCCGCCTTTTCCTGGCTTCTTCTTCGGCATTCTCAAAGAGCCTGGAGCGCAGCAGTTTCATCGCTTTGGCGCGGTTCTGGTGCTGGGAGCGCTCATCCTGGCAGGCAACGACCAGACCGGTCGGTAGATGGGTGATCCTGATCGCCGAGCTGACTTTATTGACGTTTTGGCCTCCTGGTCCGCCTGCCCGGTAGGTGTCGATCCGGAGCTCCTTTTCGTCGATCTTAATGTCGACTTCTTCGGCTTCGGGCAGGACCGCGACGGTGGCGGCGGAAGTGTGGATCCGGCCGCTGGCTTCGGTCTTGGGCACACGCTGGACACGATGCGTCCCCCCTTCATATTTCAGCCGGCTATAAACGTCTTTGCCGATGATGTTGAAGATGACTTCCTTATAGCCGCCGAGGCCGGTCGGGCTGGAGTCGATCAACTCGGTTTTCCAGCCGCGGCGCTCGGCATAACGCAGATACATGCGCAGAAGATCGCCGGCAAAGAGCGCGGCTTCATCGCCGCCGGTCCCGCCGCGGATCTCGACGATAATATTCTTCTCGTCAAGAGGGTCCTTGGGCAGCAGCAGGACTTCGATCTCTTTTTCCAGGGCAGGTTTTTTCTCTTCCAGCTTTTTCAGCTCTTCGCCGGCCAGTTCTTCCATCCCGGCTTCCCGGCTCATGGCTTTGGCTTCTTCGATCTCCCGGCAGAGAGTTTTATATTCTTTGGCCTTTTCATAAAGCGCCCTCAGTTCGGCCAGTTCTTTGGAGTAAGTTTGGAATTTTTCCCGGTCGGAAATGATCGCTGGGGAACTAAGAAGTTTTTCCAGTTCAAGATAGCGCTTTTCAATATTTTCTAGTTTAGCTAGAAGCATGAAGAACCTTGTTCGGGGACGTTACTTTTTGGATTTTTTTTTCTTTTTGGCGGGTTTTTTCTTGACGGGCGTCACACCGGCGTATTTTTTCTTGAATTTCTGCACGCGGCCTTCAGTATCCAGCAGTTTCTGCTTGCCGGTGAAAAGCGGGTGGCAGGCGGAGCAGATGTCAACGTGGATCTTGTCCCTGGTCGAGCCGACCTTAAAGGTCGCCCCGCAGGCGCAGACCGCCGTGGTTTCAAAATATTTTGGATGGAGACCTTCTTTCATAACGGAATTATTTTAACATAGGCCTGGGGATTTGTCCATGCCAGGCAAGACCGATGATTTCGGAATAGGCAGATAACTTCTCTTTATTGAAAAAGTGGAAGGGGAGGCACAGGCTTAGTCCAAAGCACAGGCACAGGCGATAAATGTTATAGGCCAGCTCGCCGTAATGCTTGCGGCAAAAATACAGCCCGCCCTTGAAACCTTCAACAAACAACCGGCGGTTGAAGGTCCGTTTACTGCTGTAGCCGCCGTAATGGATGATCTCGGCGTCCGGAACGAAATATATCTTCCAGCCCGCTTTTCTAATGCTCAGGCACCAATCGAGGTCGTCATTGTAAAAGAATAAGTTTTCGTCCATGATGCCGACCCGATCGATCACTTCATTCCTGACGAGCAGGGCGGCGCCGATCACAAAATCAACCGCAGTCGGTTCTTTGGCCAGCCAGAAGCGTTTGCCAAATAAGCCGCCCTGATGCTGGACCGAACCGTCGGTGTTCAGTAATTTCGGGCCGCAGGCGCCGGCTTCGGGATGCTTGTCCATGAATTCAACAAGCCTCTCGAGGGCGTCAGCTTTGACGACCGTGTCATCATTGAGGAGCATGGCGTAGCGGGCAGAAAAAGCTTTTAGCCCCAGATTGCTGGCTTTAATGAAGCCAAGATTCTCCTTATTTTCGATCAGTTTAACTTGCGGGAATTTGGCCTTGACCATTGACTGGGAGCCGTCGGTTGAGGCATTATCGGAAACAATTATTTCCAGGGCGATCTTCCGGGTGTTTTGATAAATAGAAGTCAAACATTCCTCCAGGAGTTTCTTATTATTAGTATTAACGATGATTATTGATAGATCGTTCATTAAGGGATCTGACCCCCTTTGTAGCCAAAGCAGTGATAGATCTCGGTTTTACTGGGGATGTCAGCGTCTTTGGCGAACAATCTTCGGTGAGGTTCGATCTGCACCCGTCGGAAGATCGGCAGCAGCCCGTTGTAGACTTCTTTTTGATTGAGCACAAAATAAATAACATTGTCCCCGGGTTTGATATCCGGGCGGCCCCAGAGGTCAAACTGTTTTAACCTGCCGGGCGCCATATAGACTTTTACTTTGCCATGGAAGGCTACCAGCCCGGCGAGGCCGAGATTATTGGCGAGATAAAACGTCTTTCCCTGCCGGGGGGTGGACTCTTTGACGAATTGAGCGAATTTTTGGTTAACGGCAAGTTCCTGGCCCTGCAATTCCTGAGGCGTCGGATAGAGGAACAAATAATAGGTGAAGGCCAGGCTATTGATCAGCAAAGCAAAAAAGA
>JAQTLJ010000160.1 GCA_028714935.1 Candidatus Margulisiibacteriota bacterium
CTTTACTTATGACCCGAGCCTGGCTGGCGCAGGGACTGACGCTGTTTACAATTACAGCTTTAATTACAATGGCTACCATTTTATTTTCCTCGACAGCGTCCGCGAAAATAATACCGGGCATATCAACGCAACCTGGTTAGCCGGCGACCTGGCGGCCAACGCCAGCAAAGAATCGTTCATCTTCCTGCACTATACGGTCACGCTCGAATCGGTCGCCATCCCTGAAGAGATCCTCAGGGAAGTAACTGACACGCCGTCCGGGCCGATCGACATGACCAAGATCGATCTGGATAACCGCAGCGCCTTTTTATCCCTGGTCAGCTCCCATGAAGCGAATATCGCCGGGATATTCATGGGCCACATCCATGACAATTCAAGGTATTACCAGAACAATATAAACGTCCCCTTTGTCCGGACAGCCTCCACCATCCAATTCCCGGTCGGGATCAACGTGTATAAAGTCTACTCCAACGGCTTCCAGCAAATGTTCTATAAGCTCCCCTACTACAGCGAATATGCCCGCGAGTTCATTACCCCTGAGGCCGGATACAGCGACGACTACTGGGAAATGGGGGCGCTGGGCTCAACTTACGACCGGAATTTTACCGTCCTCTATTCAGAAGTGAAAGTCCCGCCGGCAGTTAAAACCACGGCCCCGGCGGGCGGCTCAACCAATGTCGCCCTAAACCAGCCGGTTATCATCACTTTCACCAAACAGATGTTGACAACCGATACCCAGAACGCCGTGACAATTTCCCCGAACCTCCCAGGCTTAAGCTACACCTGGAGTAATTTGGACACTACTTTGACCATTGCCCACAGCAACTTTACGGCCAGCACTGCTTACACTATTACTGTCGGGACAGGAGCTAGATCAAAAGACGGGATGGCTTTTGCCTCGGCCTCAGCTACTGCATTTACGTCCGGGACTTCGGTTGCCCCTGCCCCGCCGACAGCCTCAATCGACGGGATCGTGAACGACATAACCGATGACCCGACGCCGACCCTGACCGGCATCGCGACCGACGAGACATCAACTATTGCCAGCGTTGAATACCGTGTTGCCAGCCAGGCCGGGAGCAACTGGCGGTCGTGCACTCCTTTAGACGGCGCTTTTAATTCAAATATTGAACGATTTACCTTTACGATCACTCCGGAACTTATACGCGGCCTGCATGAGGTCCAGATCCGCTGCACCAACGCCGCCGGAGTGACCACCCAGAGCAACTTTACCAGCTACAGCTTCTATTATGTCGGTTTCCGCCCGGAGATCGGTCTTAAAGCCGACGGCACCGAGATCATCAACGGTGATCCCATTAAATCCAATCCCTCTTTTGAGGTCACAGTCGCCACCGATAAAGGCCTGAACCTTAATAATTTAAAATTCTATTTGGACCAAACCGCGGTCACCCCGACCCTGACGATCCAGAAAAATAATAGCACTTTGACTTACGCTTATTATCACCCGACCATGACCGATGGCTCGCATTCCGTCAGGGCTGAAGCTACAGATAACCAGGGGAACCTTTCCTCCAAGGAAGCGATCGGCCTGCTCGTCCAGATCGGCGGAGACCTTAATGTCTACGGCGCGCCGCTTAATTATCCCAATCCCTTCGATCCCGGCGGCGGTAGCACTACCATCAGCTATTCACTCTCAAAACCGGCCAATATCACCCTGAGCATCTTTGATCTCGGCGGGAACCTGATCGCCAAAAAGAATTACTCCGCCAATCAGCCCGGCGGCAAAGCCGGTTACAATGAAGTCCCCTGGGATGGGAAATCTGATTCCGGCGTCTACGTCGGCAACGGCATTTACATTTACTTGATCATGACCGATGGCAAAGTCGCCCAGAATGGCAAGGGAAAAATAACGGTATTTAAACGATGACCAAACGGATCTTATCATTATTGGTCCTGGTGCTGGCAACAGCGCCGGCCCTGGCTGTCGGCGGGGCGGCCCTTGACCCGTCGCAGACACTTTACAACGCCAGGCAATTGGGGATGGGCGGCGTCGCCATCGGTTTTTCCGATGATGCTAACGGTGTTTTATCCAATCCCTCCGGCCTGACCAACCTCGAATTCCCCCAATTGACCGGTTCGTCAAGAAAACTGGTTCTCGACGAAGTCCGCTATACCCTGTTCGGCTGGGCGATCCCGACGGAATGGGGAACTTTTGGTTTAGCTTATACGGGCTTGAATACCGGCGGCTCCCTCCCCACGATGCTTGATCCCGCCTCTCAGAGGATCATTATTGACGCCAGCCAGGAATCGATCAGCTATGATAACAATGTCCTGGCCTTATCCTACGCCAGGAATTTTAAACTGGCCCAGCTGCCCAACGCGCTGGCTGTCGGCGGCAACCTCAAGTTCTTTAATCAGACCTTAAGCGGCTCCCTGTATAGCAAGGCGAGCACGATCGGGCTGGACCTCGCCGCCAGCTATCAGCCGCTGACCTGGTTATCGGTTGGCGCCAACCTCCAGGATCTGCTGGAAGGAAATCTCGCCTGGAACGGCGGCGCCAGCGACAAGCTCGGCGGCTTCTATAAACTCGGCTGTAAAATGTACATTCTCGGCGCGTCCCATGAAGCGTATTCTACCAATCAGCAAAAACTCTACGGCGGCATCGACCTGGATATCCCGCACAGCACCATGTCCGGGGCCGGTTACCATTTGGGACTTGAATACTATCCCTTG
>JAQTLJ010000161.1 GCA_028714935.1 Candidatus Margulisiibacteriota bacterium
CTGGAACAATTCGGCGGACGCCCGGCGTTCAACCGGGCGCTGGCCGACGCCAATTTAAGATACCGGATGGCCCAGGATTCACTCACTGATCTTACGGCGGTGATCGAATTGGCCAGCCGCTACCAGGATATCGACCTGAGTTCCGACAACCTTTCCGACCAGGACCGGGCCTTTATCCAGGCCTGCCGCGACGCCGCCGACCGGTTCCGGCCGGTCGTCGAGAATATCCTCTCCGAGATACTGGATGAGCAGAGCGGCCTGATGCTCCTTGATATCCGCTCTTACCGGCACAGCCTGGTCGAATACCAGCACGCCTTGCAGGGGAATAACCAGCGGAAACAATCCGAAGCGCTCGACCGCTTCTCCGGCCAGGCGTACCGGATACTTTCCATTTTAAGGCGCTGGGAAAATTCCTCCCGGCAGGACCCTGCCCTTTACCAGACGCTCAGCACCTATTCCCAGAACCTGGGCAACCGGCTGAGGGCGGAAGTGACCAATATGTTCCCGGCAGCTGACAGCCAGCGCCTCCAGCAGCAGCTCTCAATGATCGACCAGGTCGTCCTTACCCAGATCGAAGGCGACCGCTCGGTCGAATCACTCTCGCTTGACCAGGTCCGCGCCCGCTACTCCCGGGCGCAGCAGCTCTCTGACACCCTGGGCAGCGGCCCGGCCAGGGACCTGATCGTCTCGTTCCTGCAGGACTCCCTGCGCGAAAGGGATTTTGCCGACATCGACAGGCTGTTCAGCTTCTTCAACGGCGTCTCCAACATGTCCACGCTCGAAACCGACTGCCAGAATATCCTCCGCAACAATGTTTTTGAATCATTCGGCCTCTCCGGCGGGGCCAGCGGCAACACCACCGCCAGGGCTTACCTCGCCAACAACATGGTCGGCCGGTCAATGGACAGCACTCTCAACCGGACCATGCAGCTGGCCGCCAACCTTTATTATTTGATCCAGCAGTATAACCAATATGCTAATTCCGATGCCGGCCGGACCGCCGGCGCCACCCCTTTGACTTTTTCCGACATTATCGGCTCCGCCCGGGAGGTCCTCGCCGGCATGAGGAATGCTGACGGGACATACGTCTCTGTCAGCGAAGCCAACTCGCTCCTCCGGATACTTTCACGGACATCCGACAACGCCGATATTGCCCGGATCGAGATCGCCCAGCAAAGGGACGAAGCGCTCAATAACTTTTACCTGCGGGATTCCCGCCGGCTGCTGGGTGGCAACGAGATCACTTTTACGCCGCGGGCGATCCGCGAGCTGGAAGGCGATTTCACCCAAAATGTGACCCCCGGCGGACTGATCTCATATGAAGATATCCAAAGATGGGCTTCGCCGGAACTCCTGGCAACCCTGCCGCTTGATGCCCAGACAGGCGACTGGTTCTATATGTCCATTGACGGCATCCAGCGCGTCACGGCCGACCAGCTCGCAACCCTCGAATCCCTTCCCAGGATCCCGGTCAACAACCTTGAGGGGACCGAATATGAGAGGACACCGGAAAATTTCCTGCGCAACGAACGGCTGGCGGTCCTGAAACTGGCGATCGCCCGCTACGGTGCGGTCTCCGACGAACAGGTCTTGATGATGCACGGCGCCGTCACCGCCAGGTTAACGGCGGTCGACCTGCTCGGCTCCGTCCGCGTCTTCGGTGAAGGCAGCGCCTGGACCTTCCGGCCCGGCTCCCTCCAGCTCAACCAGGAGCAGGGGGCCGCAGTCAGGACGTTGGCTGAAATAATTGAAACGGGGACCACTTTCCCCGCAGGATCGTGCTTGAGCAGTTATTCCGCGGCCGAAAGAAGCGACCTGGCCCAGAGCCTGCGGCGGGCGGCCAGCGGCGAAGCTGATGTCCGTTTCACCGCCGAGCAAAGGGACCTCCTCCTGGAATTCCTCTCCGACTTCCCCGACGCCGATCCCGAGGAATATTCGTACGGGACCGAGGACGCTTACACGGCTGAATTCAGCCGCTATTTCAGCGACAATGTCCATAGCCTGTCGGAGCACGATCCGTTCGATGTCAATGCGCTGGCTTCCGCGGTTGGCGACTTAAGGGAAGCGGTTGGCGGCATGCGGCACAAGCTCGGCCTGAGCCGCGACCGGAACGCCGAGCACAATACCGCCGTTCTAGAAGACCTGGCCGGTTATCTCGCCTGGGCGGATGAACTGCCGGAGAACGATCCGCTGCGCCGCGCGATCGCCATTTACGACTCCAGGCTGACCGACGAAGAGCCGTCGCCGGAGCTGGTCGCCGCTTTAAGGGAAGCCGCCCAGCGCCTCGGCCACGAATTTGACGAACAGGCTTTCACGATAACTTACGGCCGGGCGGTCGACACCTTAAGGTACCTCCACCGGACGCTCGTCATCCTTGCCAGCAAGTACCCGGCCGAAACCCGGGGCTGGGAAGGCTTGGGCGATCTTGTCCTGCATCATTACACCGAAGAGATCCCGCAGGCGGCGACCGGAGCGATCCAGGCCCCCGGGCAGGCCGACTACCTGATGTCCGGTGTTTCCAACGACGTCATCTTCATGATCAACATGCTGATCTACTCGGAGCCGGGCGAGAATAACGATATCGTCGATGAACTGGAACAGATCAACGCCCGGATCGAAGAACTGCGCGCTGATCTCGGCGTC
>JAQTLJ010000162.1 GCA_028714935.1 Candidatus Margulisiibacteriota bacterium
TCAGGCTGGTGATGCCCCCTGGTTTGCGGAAGTTGGAAGTAAGGAGCAGGACAAAAAAGCCGGTAAAGAAGTTGGCTGCCGGAAGCCAGTCAAAAGACCAGGATCAAATTTCTAGCGCCCATACCGGCATTCAAACCCAAAAGCCAACTTCTAACTTCAATTTGACCATAGAGCAGCAAAATGCTCTAAGTATAATTATTAAAGCGATCGATCAGAATAAACCAGAAAAGTTCCTGTTATATGGCGTGACCGGCTCCGGCAAGACTGAGGTCTACATGCAGGCGATCGCTTATATATTGAATAAAGGCAAAGCGGCGATCGTCATGGTGCCGGAGATCTCCTTGACGCCGCAGCTGGTGCAGAGGTTTCGCGACCGGTTCCAGGACCACATTGCGGTCCTCCATAGCGAACTGACCGAGAAACAGCGGGTTGGCGAGTGGGAGCGGATCGCAACGAGAGAAGGACGGATCGTCCTCGGAACGCGGTCGGCCGTATTTGCCCCAGTCAAGGACCTCGGCCTGATCGTGATCGACGAAGAGTACGAGACGACCTATAAGTCGGAAAAGAGCCCGCGCTACCACGCGCGCGAGGTGGCGTTGAAGCTGGCGGAATTAAATAACGCGACGGTCATTATCGGTTCTGCTACCCCGTCCGTGGAAACCTATTATCGAGCCGAAAAAGGAGAATACACAAAACTTTCCCTGCCGAAGAGGATCGACGACCGCCCGCTGCCGCCGGTTGAAGTGATCGATATGCGGGGTGAGGGTTTTGGTGTTCTTTCGGAGCGGCTGAAAGATGAGATCAAGGGGGCGCTTTCTGGCGGCGAGCAGATCATCCTTTTTATGAACCGTCTCGGATATTTTACTTTTATCATGTGCCGCGAATGCGGCTTGACCCTTGAATGCCCCCAATGTTCGGTTTCCCTGGTTTACCATTCTGCTGACCGCCGGCTGCGCTGCGGCCGCTGCGGCTATTCAACTGATGCGCCGATCATCTGCCCGCGCTGCCACAGTTCGTCAATTAAATATTTTGGCACCGGCACACAGCGCATCGAGGAAGAGGTCGCCAGTATCTTCCCGGCCGCGCGCCTCCTGCGCTATGACCGGGATACCGTCGGCCAGCGCGGCTCTCACGAAGCTTTTTTCTCGACCTTTGCGGCCGGCAAAGCCGATGTTTTGATCGGCACGCAGATGGTCACCAAGGGCCTGGATATTGCCAACGTGACCCTGGTGGGGGCGGTTGCGGCGGACACCGCCCTATATCTGCCCGATTTTCGCGCCGCCGAGCACACTTTCCAGCTATTAACGCAGGTCGCCGGCCGCGCCGGCCGGCACCATCTCCCGGGCAAGGTCATCATCCAGACTTATAATCCCGAACATTACGCGATCCGGGCAGCGGCGCAGCATGATTATGAGGAATTTTACAAACAAGAGATCGAATTTCGAAAAGAGCTGAATTATCCCCCCTTTTCCCGGCTCATCAGTTTGCTGATCAGCGGAGCCGATGAGAAGAAAGTCGCTAAAGTTTCCGAGGACCTGGGGAAATTTTTAAATAAGAGGCTTAAGACGGCTGTCCTCGGCCCGGCGGCAGCGGCGATCCCGCGCCTGCGCGGCCAGTGGCGCTACCGGATACTGTTAAAGGGCGATGATCTGGGGCAACTTCGAAGGGCGATCGCCGAAACGCTGGAAAAAGCCGTTGTTCCGGTCGATGTCAAGATCGCTATTGATGTTGAGCCGATGAGTTTACTCTAGTATAATTGGATCATGATCAGAAAGATCGTTAGATTTCCTAATCCTATCCTTCGCAAAAAAGCCAAAGCGGTCAAAAAGATCACACCGGAGATCATCAGGCTTATTGATGACATGATCGAGACGATGCACGCGGCGCCCGGGGTCGGCCTGGCCGCGCCGCAGGTGGGCGAATCGGTCAGAGTGATCGTGGCGGATATCGGGGCGGGGGCCGTCGCGCTGATAAATCCAAAGATCATTGCCAAGCATGGGGAACAGGTTTTTACCGAAGGCTGTCTGTCGCTGCCGGGAGTGGAAGCGCCGGTTGATAGGGCGCAAAAGGTGGTCGTGCAGGGGTTGGACCGTTCGGGCAAAAAAGGCCGCCTGGAAGCAGAAGGCTTGCTGGCTACTGTTTTTCAGCACGAGATCGATCACCTTGACGGCCTGGTTTTTATCGACCAGGTAAAGGATCCCAGCCTGATCAAGCACGTAGCTTTTGCCAAAGAGAGAAAAGAGGAATTGATCTAAGATGCGCATCGCTTTTTTTGGGACACCCGAACCGGCGGCTGATATTTTAGAAATGTTAATTAAGGCCGGGCACCAAATAGTTCTGGTGGTGACTCAGCCGGACCGGCCGAAAGGGCGCGGGCAGAAAATGACTTTTCCGCCGGTAAAAGAGATCGCCTTGAAATACGCTTTACCCCTGGAACAACCGGACGAGGTTAGGCACAACCAAGTTTTTAAGAGTTTTCTTCAATCTATGAAACCGGATATGGCTGTTGTCGCCGCCTATGGCAAGATCCTGCCCAAGGAATTATTAGTTGTCCCTAAATTCGGTTTTATCAATATCCACGCCTCGCTGCTGCCGCAATACCGCGGCGCGGCGCCGATC
>JAQTLJ010000163.1 GCA_028714935.1 Candidatus Margulisiibacteriota bacterium
CCAGGCATATGATCTGACTTCACCGTAAGGGATGCCGAACACTATATCCCAAACCTTCATTTCAAAAGGGGTAATGCCGTCCACATCGAATTTCTCCTTAAAGACCACCCGTTTGCCTTTGAGATATTCACGGAGCTTGCTGGATATCCTGGCCAGTCCTTTCTCATCACGGGTCAGTTCATCGGTATAATGCTCTTCAAGGGCCTTTTTTACTTCGGCGGCCGACTTCTTGGGCATCACTACCATATGTAAGCCGTTCTGGGAAACCACTATCCCCATGTGCCCAAGCGCAGTTTCAAAGATTGAATACCTGAACATCCTTTATTTCCTTAAGAGGTACTTTTCAATCTTGGCTAAAGAAGTGTTGACGATCTGATCATCGCTCAACCCGGCTTCTTTGACCAGCTCCAGCGCCTTATCAAACACGCCAAGCATGGTGGAGATATGCGAATCGGTCGTTAAAACAACTCGCCAGTTCTGTCTTTTAACTTCCCGGGCAAATTCCAGGCACTTCCCCCAGCTGCCGACCCGGCTGGTAAAAGAACTGTTATTTATCTCCGGGATCACGCCCTTTTGCTTGGCTGCGGCAATAACTTTTTCCGGATTAAGCGGATACTTTGGATTCCCGGGATGGGCGATCATGTTAACATAGGGATTGTTTAACGTCTTTAACAAAACCTCGGTATTTTTTTCTTCACCCTGGTCATCATAGCCGCAGCGCGGATGCATCGCCACCAGAACAATATCAAGCTTCGCCAGGTCATCATCGTGAAGGTCGATCGTACCCTGATCATCGATTATATTGGCTTCAATGCCGCGGTAAACTCTGATGCCGTTGATCTTTTCCGGGATCATCATGGCATTGGAAAAGTGATACCAGTGCGGCGCTCCCGGCATTGCCGACCCATGGTCAGTGATGGCAATCCCTTTTAAGCCGATCTTTTTGGCCTGAGCGACATATTCTTCGATCGTGGAATAAGCGTGTCCGGACGAAACTGTATGAATATGCAGGTCAGCAGCGATCTTCATTGCAGCTTTTCGATCTCGGCTTCGGAAATGTCAAAGTTGGCATGTACCGCCTGGACATCATCATGGTCTTCCAGCTTGTTGACCAAATTCAAGACTTTTTGAGCGGCTTCGCCGGTCACCTTGACAGTTGTGTCCGGCACCATGGTAACTTCCGCGCTATAAGGGATCAGCCCCTTGGCTTTCAGACCATTCCTGACCTTTTCAAAGTTCTCCGGCGTGGTCATTATTTCGATCGTGCTTTCTTCGGACAAAATATCTTCGGCGCCGGCATCGATCGCCGTCATGGTCAAAAGCTCTTCCTCCACCTTCCCCTTTTCAAAAATGATGCTCCCCTTCCGCTTGAACATGTAAGCCACGCTGCCGGTCGCACCCAGATTGCCGCCGCCCTTTTCAAAGATGCTCCTGATCTCGCCGGCCGAGCGATTCCGGTTATCGGTCATGACTTCGACCATAAAAGCAACCCCGCCGGGGCCATATCCTTCGTAAGCCAACTCTTCCATGGCCGCGCCGCCGCCGCCGGCACCCTTGTCGATCGCCCGCTTGATGTTGTCATTGGGCATATTGGCTTCTTTAGCTTTATCAACGGCCAGACGCAAACGGGGGTTGCCTTCGGGATCACCGCCGCCGACCTTGGCCGCGGTCGTTATCTCCTTGATGATCTTGGTAAAAACTTTGCCGCGCGCGGCATCGGTCCTTGCCTTCTTATGCTTAATTGTCGCCCATTTGGAATGTCCGGACATATCAGCTAGATTTTAGCACGATAAAAAAGAATAAACAAGGGCGGCGATTTAGACTAAAACCACTATTTAATGACTTTAGCCAATGCCTTTACATAGAGAGCAATATACTTTTTGGCTGACGCATCCCAGGAATAATCATAATCCATGACCGTTTCCTGCAGTTTGCGCCAGATCGCCTTCTTTAAAAAAGTTTCAACCGCCCGCTTGATGGCATCCAGTAAAGCTTGGGGGTTATAGGCCTCAAAAACAAAGCCGTCACCCTCGCCTGTCTTCGGATCGAAATTATGCACGCTGTCGGCTAAACCGCCCGTCTTCCTGACGATCGGTATCGTCCCGTATTTAAAACTGATCAGCTGCCCCAGGCCGCACGGCTCATAAAGTGAGGGCATCAGGAACATGTCGCTCCCGGCGTAGATCAGCTGGGCCAGAGCGGCATCAAAGCCGAGATTGACGCCAATATGGGTCGGATATTTCTTCTTCATCTTTTGCAGGAGCTCATGATATTTCGGTTCGCCCGTCCCGAGGATGACCAGCTGGCACTGCAGCTGCATGATCTGCTCCATCGCTCCGGCAAGGATGTCAAAGCCTTTCTGGTCAGCCAGCCGTGAGATCAAGCCGAGGAGCGGTACCGTCACCTTCTGGGGCAGATCGTTCTGTTTCTGCAGAGCGAGTTTATTTTCTGCCTTTAAGGACAGCGTCATCCGGCTGTATCTTTTGGCGATCTTGGGATCAGTCGCCGGGTTCCAGAGATCATAGTCCAGCCCGTTGATAATTCCGTAGACATCCTCTGTTCGAGAGCGCAGCAGCCCATCCAGTCCGTAGCCATACTCAGGCGTCTGTATTTCCT
>JAQTLJ010000164.1 GCA_028714935.1 Candidatus Margulisiibacteriota bacterium
GATAGATTGCGAACTTATCCCGTTCCTGGATCTCGACCGCGATATCAAAGCTCGGCGGGGCCTTGCGCTCCAGGACCGCCTTTTGCGTGTGGCGGCGCGTGGCCTCCTCATCACCGAGGATGACCGACTGGATGCCGCCGGCCAGGTCCGACAATGTCGGATTGCTGATAATATTTTCCAACGTATTGCCGTGGGCGGTGCCGATCAGCTGGACGCCGCGCTCCGCGATGGTGCGGCAGGCCGCCGCTTCCGCTTCGGTGCCGATCTCATCAACAATGATCACTTCCGGCATATGGTTCTCCACCGCTTCGATCATCACTTTATGCTGGAGATCCGGTGATGAGACCTGCATCCGGCGCGCCCGCCCTATCCCGGAATGCGGGATATCGCCGTCGCCGGCGATCTCGTTGCTGGTGTCGACCACGATCACCCGTCTTTTGAATTCGTCGGACAAAACGCGCGCGGCTTCGCGCAGCTTGGTTGTTTTCCCGATGCCGGGCGGCCCCATGAACAGGATGTTCTTGCCCGACTCGATCACATCTTCGATAATATCATTGGTGCCGTAGATGGCGCGGCCGACGCGGCAGGTCAGCCCGATAATCCGCCCGGTGCGGTTGCGTATGCAGGAGATGCGGTGCAGTGTCCGCTCAATGCCGGCGCGGTTGTCATCGGTAAAGACCCCGACTTTGCCGACCACATAATCGATGTCCTCCTGGATAACCTGGTCGCCGGGAACATAGTAGATCGTCTTGTCAAACCGGGCTTCAGCCGGTTTGCCCATATCGAGCACGACTTCGATCAGAGTATTGATGTCAGGATGTTCTAAGAGGGTTTTTTTGACCCGCGGAGGAAGGACTTCAAGCAGTTTTAAGACTTCTTCGTCGTTCTTCGCCATTAACCGGCTTATTTACCCTTGATCGTTTTCTTTAGATTTATTCCGGGAACAAAGGCCGGCGCTTTCGATTCGCCGATCGTGATCTTTTCCCCGGTTTGCGGATTACGGCCGACCCTACCCTTCCTCTTCCTGACCAGAAAATTACCGAAACCGACCAGTCGGACCTTTTCGCCCTTGATCAGCGCCTCGGAAACAGCATCGAGCATAATATCGATCATTTTTTCCGCTTCAGCCTTGGTCAGATCGCTTTTATTCGCTACTTTCCCTGCCAGCTGCTTCTTATTCATATCTTCTTCTCCTCCTTGGCCAAAAGCTGCGCCCAGCGGCGGTCAACTTCAGCCTGCATCTCTTCAATTAACTTTTCATTGCCCGGCTTAAAAAGGTGCCGGAACCGGTCCTGGGTCTTGAGATATTCTATCACAGGTTTCTTGGTTTTAGGCTTACTAACTTTATAAATCCCGTTCTCTACTTCGTAAACCGGCCAGATACAAGTATCAAAAGCCAATCTGGCAATGCTTAAAGTATCTTCCGGTTTATAACCCCAGCCTAAACGGCACGGTTGGAGGACATTCATGAATTTCGGGCCGCGGATCGAGAAAGCTTTTTCCGCTTTCCGGGTCAAGTCTGACCAGTTGCCGATGATCGCCTGGGCCACGTAAGGGATGCTGTGCGCCACCATTATTTCAGTGAGATCCTTTTTCCATTGAAGCTTCCCCTGTTTGACCTTGCCGGCCGGTTCAGTCGTTGTGTTCGCGCCCATCGGGGTCGCCCCGGAACGCTGAACGCCGGTATTCATATAGGCTTCGTTGTTATAACAAACATACAGCAGGTCATGGCCGCGCTCCATCGCCCCGGAAAGCGACTGCAAGCCGATATCATAGGTGCCGCCGTCGCCGCCAAAAGCGACAAAATTAATATGCTGGCTTATTTTGCCTTTCTTCTTAAAGTTCTGGTAAGCCGCCTCGACGCCGGAAAGTGTCGCGCCCGCATTCTCAAAGGCATTGTGAAGGTAAGGCACTGTCCAGGCATTGTAAGGGAAGATCGTGGTCGAAACTTCCAGACACCCGGTGGCGCAAACGACTACGACCGGATCCTTGCTGGATAACAGGATCTGTCTGACTGCGATCGGCGCGCCGCAGCCGGGGCACATCCGGTGCCCGCCGGTCAGCGGTTCCTTGCGAGTCGATAATTCTTTTAAATTCGCCATCTATTAACTCCCAACTAACAACTTTTATTTGCTATTCTCTCACTCCAAGATACTGAACAAGCGGTTGCTTATCAACATTTTGCAGATCATCAAAAACAGTCCGGATCTGCGGCAGGTCGATCTCCCTGCCGCCCAGACCGTAAATAAAGTTGATCAGCTTTGGTTTTTTCACCATTTCGAACATGGCCGAGCGGATCTCCGTAAAGACCTGACCCCCCTGGGCTGACCAGGAGTCGGAGCGGTCAAGCACCGCGACTGCCTTGGCGCCGGCCAGCGCCGCCGCGATCTCTTCGGCCGGGAACGGGCGGAAAACCCTGATCTTGAGCAATCCGGCCTTTACCCCTTTGCCCCGCAGTTCGTCAACGACCGCTTTAGCGGTACCGCAGGTTGAACCGAGGGCGACCGCCACATATTCCGCGTCTTCAAGCTTATAGCCTTCGATCAAGCCGTATTTACGGCCGAATTTACCGGCGAATTCTGCGGCCACTTCCAGG
>JAQTLJ010000165.1 GCA_028714935.1 Candidatus Margulisiibacteriota bacterium
AGAGCTGCTGGATCTACCCCGCCTTTGCTTGCGGTTTGACCGCAAAAGCTACGGACGGCTGGTCGCCTTGATCAGGGATATCAATCGGATATAAGCGGCTGTTATTTGCCGGTCCTGATCCCGAGCAGTTTATATAAAGGGCAGAAGCCGGCCAGACCGGTCAGCATCAGAAAAAGCCCAACGATCAGCAAGATGAACAGCAGTACGGTTGACATTGAAATGTAGCTTGTCGCCAGGACGAGAATGCCGCCAATAATGATCCTGATAAAACGGTCGGTGGTGCTCTCATTTCTTTCAATTCCCATTGATTGGCCTCCTTGTTATTCTGAGTTCCGCCCTATCTTAACATAAGGGTTTTAAAAAGCAAGCTATATTATGTTATCTATTCGCTGCCTTGCTCTACTTGACGATTACTTGACGATATGCTATAATTGCTGTCATGTTAAACTCTCGCCAGCAGGAAATCATAGATATTTTGAGCGGGCAGTCAGGTCTGCCTTCCGCCGAACTGCGGCAGAAACTTGGCCTGACCCGGGCGCGGCTCAATCAGTTGATCGCCCCGCTCATCAAGAAGCAACTGGTAAAAAAAGCCGGGGCGGCCCGGGCAACTGTTTACCGGTTAACGGACAAGCGCAGCCAGGGGCAGATCCGACGTGAAAACTGGGAATTGCGGCAGAAGGTTAAACAATTGGAAAAGACGCTCGAAGACCGCAAGGTGATCGAGCGGGCCAAGGAAGTCTTGATCGCGCAGTTCGATATCCTGCCGACCGAGGCCTACCGCAAACTCCAGGAACAGAGCATGGACAGCGGCCGGCCGATGCGCGAAGTGGCGGAAAGGATAGTCTCGGCCTTTGAAATCTGATTGAAGGGCGGCCGATAATATAGTATAATAGTATTGTTAAAGACCCGGCAAAGACGCCCACCAGGCGTCTTTTTTTATGGGCCCCTCGACTCACTTCGTTCGCTCGGGGCAAGGAGGTAAAAAATGAAGGCAAAATTAGTATTGGAAGACGGCACGGTCTTTGAAGGGGAATCTTTTGGGGCGGAGGGGGAAAAGGCGGGCGAGGTGATCTTTAATACCCAGATCATCGGCTACCAGGAGATCCTGACCGATCCCGCCTATGCCGGCCAGATTGTGGCGATGGGCTATCCCCATATTGGTAATTACGGCATCAATGACCGGTTGTTCGAGTCGGACTCCACTCATGCTTTGGCACTGGTCGTCAAGGAATACAGCAAGGTCTACAGCAACTGGCAGGCCAAGGGATCGCTTGATGAATTCATGAAAAAACACGGAGTTATCGGCATCGAAGGCGTGGACACCAGGGACCTGACCTTACATATAAGAGATAATGGGGAGATGAAGGGGATCGTTTCCACCAAGGACCTGGACAGTAAAAGCTTGTTACAGAAAATAAAAGCTCACGCTGAACTGAAACACGAAACTCGAAATGGCTCGACAAGCTCGCCATCCCGAGAGAAATCGAGGGACCCGAAACCCGAAACAATATCGAAAGCTAAAACAGTAATTATTAATATCGGGATGAATAAAAGCACGTTAAACGCATTTCCAGGAGCGGCGGTTGTTGCCCATAATGCCACGGCTGAGAAGATAATGGAAATGAAGCCGCAGGAAGTGATCATTTCCAGCGGGCCGGGTGATCCGCGCCGGCTGACGGGCCTGGTTGAAGAGGTCAAGAAATTGGTGGGTAAGGTCAAAATATACGGCATCCAGAACGGGGCTTGCGTCCTGGCGCTGGCGCTCGGCTGTTCCATCAACCGGATGAAAGTGGGGCATCACGGCATGAACCATCCGGTGGTGGACCCCAAGAGCGGCCGCGGCGAGATCTCCATGCAGAACCACAGCTATGTCATCGAAAAAATGCCCGCCGGCAGCCAGACCGTGCATGTCAATCTTAACGATAAGACGATCGAAAAATTCCAGACCAAGGACGGCCTGTGCGTCGGGACCCTGTATTTTCCGATCGATGAGCGGAGCAAACTGGCTTCCGGCTACAAATATGTATAGGGGGTAAAATCATGCCAAAGCGAAAAGACATTAAAAAGATCATGATCATCAGCTCCGGCCCGATCGTTATCGGCCAGGCGTGCGAATTCGATTATTCGGGGTCGCAGGCGTGCAAGGCGTTGCGGGAGGAAGGCTATGAAACGGTCCTGGTCAACTCCAACCCGGCGACGATCATGACCGATCCCGGCATGGCCGACCGGACCTACATTGAACCGCTGGAGCCGGAATTCATTGAAAAGATCATCGCCAAAGAGCGGCCCGACGCCCTGCTGCCGACCCTCGGCGGGCAGACCGGCCTGAACATGGGCTTCTTTCTCTCCCGCGCCGGCATCCTGCAAAAGTACGGCGTGGAAGTGATCGGCGCGGATGCCAAGGCGATCGAACGGGCGGAGGACCGCGAAAAATTCAAGGAAACGATGGCGTCGATCGGCCTGGCCGTGCCGGAATCAGGCATTGCCACGACGGTCGAAGAAGGGATGGCGCTGGGTGAGAAGATCGGTTTCCCGCTCATCCTGCGGCCGGCCTTTACCATGGGTGGGCA